>CAZAPD010000053.1:0-5799 GCA_964487115.1 uncultured Thermococci archaeon
AACGACCCTCCACTGTGGGCTCTGACTAAGGGACTTATGATGATACTAAACCACAACCGCTCAAAGGGCGTTCTTCCGAGCGTGGAGCTTCAGGAAGAAGTTTTAAACCACGCATTAAGGCTCAACCTCCTATGGCCGAAAAAAACGGAAGTCTGGGAGTGCAGTGATGGAATTTGCAGTGTCTTTAAGGGCGAACTGAATGAAAAAGCTATCAAAGAGTTAAAGAGAAACATCTGGGGCGATGATATCGTGTTTTACTGTGGAAAAGACATCATGATTGGCTACTCAAGGAAAAGAAAGCTGGGATACGCATGCACAAAGAACAAAGATGAGGGTACCTATTTTTTAAGAATGTTTGATCGCCATCATCAAGAATAAGCTCGCAAAGAGCGCAAGGATTCCAGAAACAACATAAGCGCCTCCAAGGCCAAAGATATCAGCAAGGAGCCCAACTGCAATGTTGGCAAGCATTGAGAACATACCTCCTATCGTGCTAAGTGCGGATGTAACGGTAGAGCGGATCGGAGAGGGTATAAGCTCGTTTCTGAACGTTATCATGGCGGGTGCTCTAATGGCTATTATTATCTCAAAGAGAGTTATGAGTGCGAGGAGGGATAAGAGGCCCTTAACAATGCCCATTGCGATTATCAGAAGACCCATCAACGGCGTTGTGATTGCTAAAATTTTCCTGTGGTCCATGAACCTAGAGAGCCTGAGAGATACGAATCCCCCGAAAGACGTTGAAAGTATCAGCAGGGGATAAACGTAACCTATACTGCTTTCCCTGAGTCCGGCTTCCTTTGCAAGAACCATCCAGAACATGAAGAACGAGCGACCTGCGAACGACAGGAAGAAACTCGCAATGAGAAGATAGTGGAGAGTCCTTTCCCGGGCTATATGTTTCAATCCATCCTTAAGGATTTCTCCGTAAGGTTTTGCCTTTCCGTGGCCATAGTTTTCCTCAAGGAAGAGGAATGCCAGCAGGGAAGCGCTTATTCCACAGATGCCGGCCAGGAGTATGGGAAGGTTAAGGGCATAGCGTGAGATGGTTCCAGCAACAAAGCCAGCTACTGTCCCTAAAATGCCGTTTATAATCCTCATGCGACTGAAGACCATGTGAGCCCTCTTTTTATCGCCTTTAATGGCATCATAGAGCCAGGGAGTGAGCGTCCCGCTCATAAAGGCACTTCCAATACCAGCCAGAGCAAATGCCAAGGCTATTATAAAAAAGCTGCTCGAACAGGCGATTATGATAAGAGAGACTCCAAATAGCAAGATACCAACCGCGTAGTTAAGCCTTCGCCCGTACCTGTCAGCCAAACCTCCCGTCGGGAAGTCCGTTATGAATGTAAGGAGAGATGAAACCGACTGAAAAAAGCCGATTTGAGCAAATGAGACTCCCAAACTCCTAAGCCAGATTGTGAGGTACGGGCCCATTAAGTGAGTCATCCACGCCCCTAAGGAGGATACGAGTAAGTATCCCTTTTCTGGTGAAATCTTTTTCACTGGTTCTCCCCCCATTTCTTGATATCCTGCCCAGAGACAAAGAGGAAAAAGATAAAGAATTATATCCATTCGTCGATGTCCTCGTCACACCCACCTCCGTTGCATTTTGTATTCACTTCAACTTCCAGTCCCTCAATATCTAAAACCAGCCCTTTGATTGTTTTCTTCTTTATCTGTCCTAGCAACTAAATCACCTCGTAGTAAAGAGATCTATAATCATTCTATACGGCCCCATACTAACCTACTAATGTGTACGTCGTGGAATACGTTTTCTTTCCCAAGCAACATACAATACAACAAATCTGGATTCTTGAAGTTTTTGTACAATGAATATATTCTGCCAGCACATGGCTCACACACTTCTTTGAATTTACACACGTTACACTTGGCGGTTCCATACTTCTGGTAATGGAGAAGTTCTGAATCTCCGTTCATCCAGGATATGTATATATCCCTCAAACTTTCGACATAAATATTTCCTAGTGAGTGGTGGTGTGTCGATCTAAAATAGTGACACGGATAAACTGTGCCATCAAAATTTATGGCAAGCTGATGAATTAGTGCAGTACAAGTATAATTTGAGTCAGGGTTTGTAGAATCGATCTTAAACTGATCTTTGAGTTTGTGTATTTTTAGCATGCTCCTAATCTCGTCTAATTTTTCATCTGGAAAACAAACATTATTCTTTTTTGCTTCACCAACTAGGGAGGGGATAGTTAACAGAAGCTTTGAAACGCCTATTGACTTCAAAAATGAAGCGTATTCTTGAATATTGTCAATTATGTCTTTTGTTAGTTGAGTATTAACAGTAACCCTAATACCAGCATCTACAAGGAGTTTTATTCCGGATATGGTTCTTTCAAAGGTTCCTTTACCTCTAATTTTTTCGTGCATCTCTTTTAGTCCTTCAAGACTAACTTGAACCCCATTTATGTTGCACTCTTTCAAAACACTTACTATGTCTTCGTTCAATGTCGTTGCATTGGTAAATATTGTTATCCTAAACCCTAATTTGTTAGCAAGATTAAGAATTTCTGGAAATCTTGGATGGAGGGTAGGCTCTCCCCCAGTCAACGTTACGTGATGTGCGCCAAGATCCTTAGCATCTGTGAGGACTTCTTCAATTTTCCTAAAAGGCAATATAATCTTTGCGTTTTTCAAGTCTTCCAGATAACAATGTTTACATTTTAAATTACATGACGATGTTATTGAGATGTCAACACTCCGTAGACCTAACTTCGCCCCCATCAAACTCCCCCCACGTTTATTCCGAATATATTAAAAATATGATAAAAATCAAAACATCAGATCTTTGCAGTATCCCTCATCTCCATTAACTTTTGTGTTTATTTCAACGTCGAACTGCTCATCAATCTCTAAAGCTAAAATCTTAGTTTTTTGTTTGTTCTCCACTTTCTCCACCCCCAATTTTTTTCTACCTCATCGTTATCTCAGCACATTACTCTAATGATACAGTATTATCTAAATTTTTTGTAAACTTAATGTTTATAATTTGAAGTTATTAAATTTCTAAAAAAAAGGTAATCCATAAAAAGCTCCTTTCCACAAATTCGGAATTTTTAAACAAATAAAATTTTAAGAAGTAATCAAGAGATTGTAATCATGTAACAACCTTCTCAAGCTCACCCAGCTCAATCGCGCGCTTGATCTCAAGCGCCACCCTTCTACCCGTGCTCATCGGCTTTCTCCACAGTGCATTACCATACGGATGACCCATGGTCATGTGAATGTTTGTTCCACCTCCAGTTCTTGGGGCTACATCGTAGATATAGAAGTTCAAATCCTTGTCAACTGCCGTTTGGAGTGTAAATGGCCCTATTATCCCAGGCGGATAGTATTTTTGTGTTGCCTCAACGTATTTTTCAGCCATCTTAAAGACCTTCTCAAGCAAAGACTCCCTCAAAGTCGAGCTCGCGTGACCGCAGACTGTGTATTCAGGCTCAAACTGATGCTCTGGCAGGGTTAATTGCTGAGGGGCTGGTAAGCGCACATGTCCATCCAAGCTCGTCTCAAAGCGCCAGTCAATACCCAAAAGCTCAATCTCTTCATCGATAGGCGAATAGAAGAAGTCAAAGTTAAAGACTGGTCCAATAATATAGCGTTCTATTCTTGCTTTAGCTAAATCCTCCTTCGTTATTACACCAAGTTTTATCAGCTTCTCAGCCTTCTCTTTGAACTCTTTATAGCTTGCAGCGGTGAAAAAGCCACGCTCAAGCCTTTTCTTTGCATGAGGAAGTTTAACTATTACAAGCTCGTTTATGTCTTTTGGATCGTCAATCGGCTCCGGATAAGGCAACCCAGCTTTTTCAAGGAGCCAGTAATAGCTTTTCTCCTCACTCCTCTCCTCACTTCTGAGCAAATTACGGCTCCCAAAGAGCGGCACTAAAAAGTCGTTTTCAACTTTATCAATACCCGTATAGACAACAAATGAACGGTTCGGAATGAAGATAACATTTCTCTTTCTGAGCTCCTCTTGAATGTCAATGATTTGTGCAAATTTCTCTAAAACTATCACTTCATCAATGAAGCCCTTAGTTAAGCCATCTTTTGTCCTCTTTTCCTTGAAATAATGAGCATAAGTTCTGTGTCTCCCTTTTTGAGAGACTATGAGCGTTTTAAAGCCTTCTTCCTTGGCTCCATCGGCTATGTCCAAAGCTGAATGACTCCCAATTGCTCCAATAATGATGTTTTCCTTATCATACTTCTCCAGAACCTCCAAAATCTGCTCCCTTGTGATCATTTCATTCACCCCCTAATAACCTTTATAATCTCAATTCTCTTGGCTATGCTCTCTCTTGTTCCCACGTCTCTACGGTAAAATATCTCACCTTTGACGTGCTTTATTCCAGCCGAAGCAATTTTTTCTGCTTTTTCCAATGAATCTGCAATTCCAACGATTGCTAAAGCTCTTGAGCCAAGCAAGGTGAAGTTCTCATCAATCGATGCATAGTATATCTTTGCTCCTTCTTCCAGTATCTTATTCTCATTAATCTGAATTTGAACTCCTTTCACTGGATTTTCTGGATAGCCTTTTGGTGCAATGTACTTTACAACAGTAGCTTTCTTTTCAAACTTCGCTTTCTTGAGACTTCCATCGGCTATTTCCTCAGATATTTCAAGAAGTGACGTTTTTAGTATAGGCAGAACGTTCATAGCCTCCGGATCTCCAAAGCGGGCGTTATATTCAATGATTTTAGGCTCATCCTTAGCAAGCATGAACTGACCATAGAGAATTCCTTTGTAAGGGGTTCCTTCTTTACGCATTGCTTCGATTGTTTTTTTCAAAGTGATTAGGGCTTTCTCATAGTCTTCTTTTGTAACAAAGGGCAAATAATGATCTTCACAAGAATAAGAACCCATTCCGCCCGTTATTGGTCCAACATCACCTTTATAAGCGTGTGGATAATCTTGGGCCAAGGGCATAGGAATAGCTTTCTTCCCATCTGTAAAGACTTGAAATGTGAACTCCACTCCATCGGTTCTTTCTTCAATTAAAACCTTGCCATCTTTTTTAATCAGATACTCAGCGTAATCTTTAGCCTCTTCATTGTCCTTAAGCTGATAGCCAACTACTTTAACACCTTTCCCACCCGTTAATCCGAGGGGTTTAACTACAACTGGCTTTCCAAAATCATCAATCCAGGCCCTCATTTCTGCAACATCATCAAAAACTTTGAAGAGCTTTCTTCCGGGAATCTTATGCTTCTCCATCAAAGCTCTTGCAAAGGCTTTATTAGTCTCAAGCTGAGCAGCCTCTTTTGATGGCCCAACTGTTGGAACGCCATTCTCTTCCAAAAGGTCAACAATCCCTTTCTCTAGAGGAGCCTCTGGGCCAATAAAAGCCAAATCAACATTCCATTTTAAGGCGAAATCTAAAACTTTCTCAACATCTGTTTCCTTAGCCAAGCCGTAATCTCTTGTCATTCTCTTTATTCCAGGGTTAACGTGCTTAGCTACAACATAAAGTTCAGCTCCGCTCTCTACAAGAGCTTCGGCAATTGCACTTTCTCTACCACCAGCACCAACCAAGAGTACTTTTGCTTTCATAATCTTCACCAAAAATTTGTTAAAATTTATCATTTTTAAGCTTTGTTTTAACATAAATATGGTAAAATTTATAAATGTGTTGGTTGATAAGAAGATGGTGGTTGAGATGAGAGTTCTCGTCGTTATGGGCAGCAAAAGCGACTCTCACATAGCTGAAAAAGTCACAAAAGTGTTGAATGACTTTGGAGTTGAATACGATGTTGAGGTTGCCTCAGCCCATAGAAA
>CAZAPD010000054.1:0-6955 GCA_964487115.1 uncultured Thermococci archaeon
TATGAAATGTGGGTTTCTGGAGTTCATATCTGGAAATTGGAGGGAACCTTATAAAAGCCCTTTGCACATGATGCCAAAAACTCTTTAAATCTTGGAAGATAGGGGTAAGCGGGGGATATGATGCTCGAATCATTGTGGAACTTCATTAACCAGTATTTTATCCAGCCAATGTACACGAGAAGTGGTTACAATGCGTATAACACCTTCCTGTATGCTTTCCTGTTTGGTTTTGGAGTCATATACTCATATAAGTATATAATCAAGCCCTTGAAGATTAAAGTTGATGAAAAGCTCTTCTGGGCTGTAACTCCCATGGTGATTTTTGGAGCAACCGTTAGGGCTCTCGTAGATGGAGGCGTTCTGCCCGAAAATCCATGGATTTTAACTCCGGGCATATTTTTCACTGCCTTCTTCCTCATAGTTCCGGCTCTGGTGGCCGATGCCAAGCTTAAGATATACCCCAAAATCACGGTTGCATGGGGTTTAATTCTTGCTTTGTGGGCTAATTACATGCTGGTTGTAAATGCTAAAAGCTGGCGCCCCTACGAACTCACCCTGCTTCATACGTTTGTTTCGTGGATTCCTGTTATTGTAATTTACAAATACAGGCCTTTTGACAGGCTCTATCTGTATCCTGTTCTTGCTCATCTGTATGACATAGGTTCAACAGTCGTGGCTATACATTTCTATGGTTACAGAGAGGTCCACTGGCTGGAAAACATCCTTGTGGGAGATTTTGGTGCATATTTCTACTATCCTTGGATAGCTTTTATTTTAATAGTCGTTTATTATGGTCTGCAAAAACTTGTCCCAGATGAGGAGGAGAGGCATTTCTGGTATCTTGCTATTTACATCCTCGGACTCGGCCCGGCGATAAGAGATCCAGCTCAGATGGTGCTGCAGATTGCAGGTTAGTCTCTCCTTAACTTCCTCCCCAAATAAAAATCTACCAAAACATTTTTATTTACTCGAGTTTCTCGATAGGACGTATCATGGCTGAGACTATCCCGAGGGAGAAGGTGAAAAACCTTGGACAGGTTCTTACGCCATTTGAAATTGCGGAGTTCTTGGTCGCATGGGCGATAAGAAGCCCCAAAGATAAAGTCCTTGAACCCAGTTGCGGTGACGGTATTTTCTTTAGGACTGTTATGAGAAGTTTGTTGTCTATGGGGGCTCTCTTGATCAACTTCCAAAGCAAGTTTATGGCATAGAACTGGACAGTGAGATTCTCCAAGGAACCCGGGAGAGTATTGAATCCGAGTTTCGGGTAGTTCCCACATTGATCAACGCAGATTTTTTGATGTTAAGCCTCAAACCGAACAAAGAACTTTACTACCATCGCCATTGACTATCCCGAAGTGGATGTCGTGATTGAGAATCCTCCCTACATTCGGTACCAGTTATTCTCAGGAAAGACTCGGGAAAAGGCTCTAAGAATAGCCAAGAGGGAAGGCGTGAAATTGAACGGACTCACAGCTTCCTGGGTTCCGTTTGTTATACACGCCGAAAGATTCCTAAAAAAAGAAGGGCGGATGGCTTTTGTCTTGCCTTCAAAGCTTCTGCATGTAAAATACGCCAAACCTTTCAGAAAGTGGTTGCTGAGGAAATTTGCGGATATTACAATAATAGCGTTTGATAGAAGGGTGTTTTCCGAAATACTAGAAGACACAATTCTTCTTCTGGCGGATAAACAGGGCTCCTCCGGGGTGAGGTTTATTAGGGTTTCCAATGAAAAAGAGCTATCCACCACTGATCTATCATCAATTCAGATTATCCACCCGAGGGCCGAGGAGAAATGGACGAAGTACTTACTTCCAAGCAAGATGTGGAAGGAGTTACATTCAATCCTTGAGAAAGTTAAAGATGAATTTGTGCCGCTCGGCAGTTTTGGTTTCGTTACAATAGGTGTGGTTACGGGTAGTAATGATTTCTTCACCTTAACCGAGCGTGAAGTGTTGGATTGGGGAATCGAGGAAAAATATCTTCTTCCCCTAGTCTCAAAAGCTGAAGATCTCTCGGGAATCAGGGTCACAAATGATGACTGGCTCCTCTCAAAGAAACTTGGTCATAAGTGTTACCTCCTCCATTTAACAGAACCCTGGGAGAGATTGGGAGCAAGGGTCAGGGATTATCTAGAACAAAGGGGACGTGAACTTGACGTTAGATCAAAGTACAAAGTCAGGATTCGCAAGGTATGGTATGAAGTTCCGGGCGTGCGGTTTCCAGATCTTTTTATAAGCTACATGTCACATGAGGTTCCAAAAATTGCCGTTAATGAGGTCAATTTGCAGGGAAAGAAGGCCACGAGCACAAACACGATTCACCAAGTCTTCTTAAAGTCGCGGATTGACCCATTAATACTGGCAGTGAGCTTTTATAACTCTCTTACCCTTGTATCTGCGGAGCTGACCGGTAGGTTTTACGGGGGAGGGGTTCTCAAGTTGGAACCCAAAGAAGTTGAGCGTATTCTGGTGCCGAACATGACGGAGGTCAAAATTAAAACCGAATTAATATATATAGTGGATGAGCTTCTCAGAAGCGGGAAAGTACACCATGCGGTATCCCTCGTGGACGGAATAATCTTGGAGGAGAGCTTGGGGCTAACTACCCGAGATGTCAAACTCCTGAACGATGTATGGATACACCTCCAGAAACAGAGGATAAATAAGGGATGAACTACCCGACATGTTTATCCAAGAAATTCAGGAGGTTCTGTATTGCATCGTCCACTGAAAGGCTACTTTTCTTTATTTCGTCTTCCATTACCGGGATGTATCTTCTACCGTCCTCTTTGAACATGAACAAACCCACTGCGTTGTTGTATCTGCTTAGGTTCTGGAATTTTTCCAGTAGGAGAGAGGGGTTATCGGCATTGACGACCTTCCCGTATTTAATCCTGCCACTTGCAAGGCGTGATGCCCAGAAGGAATAAAAACCTGGGACGGACAGTTTTATCCATTCTTCCCACCATGGGTTTGGCAACTTCTCCTCATCCTGAACGGAAAGTATAACATCCTTGGCAACATTTGTGGGAGTGTAATAAAGTTCCAGATCTACAGCGGTGAATTTGACCTCTTTCAGCCTCTTATCCAAGTCACTCTGGGTTTTTCTTTCTTTTTGAAGAGCATTTCCTCGTCTGTGTGCTGGACTACCAGTCATTTTGACTTCTCCAACTGCTACATGAAGATATGCGAGATCAACGTCATGGTTTTTCTCGGTATACCCTGGAATCCTGATGTCCACGAGTCTATACTGCCCATCAGATCTGATGTAGATAAGCTCACTAATAAAGTCTCTAAAGGCGTTGCCCTTTTGTCTGTAATCTCCCTCCGGGAGGTTTCCGGATATTCGTCTGCTCTCTACGTGCTTCCAGAATATGTCCAAAAAGTCCTGTGCTGTTGGATCAAAATATCCTCCGCTTTCCCTTGCTGAGTCCAGTGCCTTTTTTACAGAACGTTCTAATCGTCGGACTCTTCAATTCATCACATACCGACATCATCATGCCCCCATTAACTCTGTGAGCACGACTTAATATTCCTTTCAAGGAGGCTTCCCTCCTCTATCTCTCTCTTCAGGAGCTTCGCCTCGTTCTCGGCACTCCTCACTCTGAAAACCCTCGCGATTCTCTCTATTGCCTCGAGCTTTCTGACTATCCCGTCGAGCCACGTGAATACATCTCCCGGGTAAACGATGAGGCCGTAGACCTTCCTGAAGTGCTCTGCTATCTGCGTTGGATGCTTACCCTCTCTGCGAAGCTCGATTATCATGTTTCCGACGCGCTCCATCGCGTAGTCGGTGCAGTCTTCCTCGCCACACATGAAGAACTCTTGGTAGATGGTGAAGAGCCTCTCTGCCGCGTTGGGGCTGAGCTCCGGGATGACCTTTTCCAGCTCCTCCAGAATTGAGGCGAAGCTCGGGGAAAAGACGTTCGCGCTTATTCTTCCCCTAACCACACCCTCGAGCTCCCTCTGGAGCGTCCCGCTCAGGTAGAGGTTCTCAAAGGGGAGAAGCCTAAGGGCAATCCAGCGGACGGGCTTTTCCCTCAGGTTCCTCCTTATGAACTCCGCCTCCTCGGGAAGCAGAAAGCTCATGCTCACAGCCCTTCCGTAGGGCGTAACCTCCACCAGGGAACCCTTGAGGCGGACGAAGTTCCACTCCTCCAGCTTCTCCAGAACCTTCTTGGCGCTCTGGTTGGCACCGAGGCATTTGCCCTGGACTTCCTCGATGACGTCAAGCCTGTTGAAGACGCAGGAGTGGGCTAAAACGTTGTCCTGCTCAAGCTTATCGCTCCACTCAACGAGGACGGGCTCGATTGGTGCTGTTAAAAGCTTGAACGCAACTCCATCCTCGCTTCCTTCCATCTGAGCCGAGTACTTCCTCCCCGGCTCGACTATGAGGTAGACTCTGCCCTTCTCGTGGTAGAGCGGCCTTCCAGCCCTTCCGAGCATCTGATGGAACTCCCGAATGGTGAGCCACTTGTTGCCCATCGCAAGGCTCTCGAAGATTACCTGCGAAGCGGGAAAATCAACACCAGCTCCTAAAGCCGCTGTCGTAACGACCACGTCGAGCCTCTGAGCTAAAAATTCCATCTCGGTCAATTTTCTTTGCTTGTAGGGCAGACCAGAGTGATAGGGTTTGGCCCTTAACCCTTTGCTCGTCAGATAGGCAGAAAGCTCGTGCGTCCTCTTGCGCGAGAATGTGAAGACTATTGTCTGCCCTCTATACCCCTGTCTCGACTTTCTCATCGCCTCAGCCCGGCAGAGGTTCGCTATGTGCCTCCACTTCTCGCTCTCGCTTCTCGCTATGATTATGTGTCTCTCCAGATCAACGGGCCTCTCGTCGTAGAGAACAGGCTTCAGTCCGAGCTCTTTGGCCAACTCCTCCGCGTTTCCAATCGTAGCGGAGAGGCCTATGAACTGGGCGTTGGGGTAGAGCTTTCTCAGGCGAGCTATCAGGCCGTCTAAGCGGGGTCCACGCTCCTCGTCATCTAAGGTGTGTATCTCGTCTATGACAATCGTTCCCACGTTGCCTATCTTCCTCCCTGCTCTGAGGAGGTAGTCAATGCCCTCGTAAGTTCCCACTATGATGTCGGCGTCTATGCCTGTATCAACCACCACCAGCTCATCCTTTGTCTTTATCCTGCTCATGCCAACCCTTATCGCCACGCGGAGGCCGAGCTTCGAATACCTCCTCCTGAAGTCCTCGTACTTCTGGTTCGCCAGGGCAACGAGCGGGACGAGAAAGAGGAGCTTTTTCCCAGCCATGGCCCTTGGAACGCCCGCCAGCTCGCCGATAAGGGTTTTTCCGCTGGCGGTGGCAGAAACGACGAGGAGGCTCTCCCCTTCGAGGAGGCCGTTCTTAACGGCCAGGCTCTGAACCGGAAGGAGCTCGCTGACGCCTTCCGCTTTGAGGACTTCCTTGAAATTCTCGGGCAGGGGAAGCTCGTCGAGGTGGAGCTTTTCAACACGCACATGTTTCGCCTTCAGCTCGTCCCACTTGGTTATCTCAGGATGCCTCGTCGGGTCGAAGCGCGGGTCGAAGGCGTAGAGAACCTTATCAAGGTCGTTAAACCTGTCCAAAAGTTTTTTCGCTTGGTCAAACATGGCAATGCTCCTAAACCTGAACCTAAGTTCTCTCTTAAGTTCCTCCTCCGCACAGCGCTCGCAGATGTATTCATTGCGGTATTTTATCCTGTTGCTCTCAGTTAAGACAGTTATCCTTCCCTCAAGGAGACAGAGACGGCACAGTTCGGCCTTTTCAACCCTCTTGTTCTGAAGCCTCCGCTTAAAGTAGTTCTCCCACTCGTCTGCATTGACAAGAACAATTCTTGCCCCCCGGAGGAGCCTCTCAATCTCCTTGGGGTTCCTGTAGTTGCTTCCCTCCAGAACCTTGAAGAGCCTGCCCTCGCGCATTATCAGGCGGTAAATCCTTTCAGCCTTAAGGTTCCGCATTTCGCTCAGCTTTTCTGGCTCGTTCTCGATGAAGAAAGCATCTAACTCGTTTTTCTTTCGTCCTTTTTTGACCACAAAAAGCATGAAGCTCACCGCTTTCTTTTTCTTTGGGAGATTATGACGCCACTCTCTTTTATTGTGTCAAGGATTATTGTAACCTCCGCTCTTTTCATATTTTTTCCAAAATACCGTCGTGAAAGCTCCCCGAGGAATTTTCTGACACCATCAACATCACTAAAGTTAGCTCTGATTAAAATCTGGCTCTCTCCGGTTCTCCGGTAGATGCTCTGTATGTGGTCAAGCTCCGCCAGACGATAAAGGATTTTGTCTGTTCTATCATCATCTATCATGAGCTCTACCTCTATAATAGCCTGAATAAACTCGTTGAGGAAAGTAGGATTGATTATAGCAGTGTAACCCTTAATTGCTCCAAGTTTTTCGAGCTTTTCTAATCGGCTTTTAACACTTGCAGGAGACAAATTAACTTTATTCCCAAGCTCTGTTAGGGTAATTCGGCCGTTTTTTCTGAGTTCCCGTAAAATGGTTTCATCTTTTTTGTCTATCCCTGGCATGGTAATCAAAATGAGAATCAGAAAAGAGAGTTATTACCTTTTCGCTCAGCGGGTTATCTTTACCTCCTGCATCAGTTCGAGCGGTTCTGGGTGCTTCTCGAAGTACTCTCTGACTGGCTTGAGAAGTTCTATTAGGTATTCAGCGACTGCGTTCTTGAGGTCGAGTGGATGGAGCTTGCCCTCGGCAAAGTCCCTCTTAAGCTCCTCGATAGTGGTGTAGGTAACGTCGCCACCAAACTTGGGCGGCCTGTGGATTGTGAACTCGGTTGGCTCCTCGCGGAAGATTATGTACTCGGCCCAGTCGAGGACCGGGTTGTAGGTCACTTCCCTCGCCGGGCAGAAGGCCTTCCTGAGCTTTTGCTTGATTTCCTCCGGGCTGTCGTGGATGAACACAGCGGAGTAGGGCTTGCTCTTGCTCATCTTCATCTGGGT
>CAZAPD010000055.1:0-40164 GCA_964487115.1 uncultured Thermococci archaeon
AAAATCCAGAATCCAAATAACAAGCAAAATTGCTCCAAACAGTTCTCTCTTGTCCATATTTTAACCTTTGAGCTTAAATTATAAAGCTTTATTGACGCTGATGACCTAAAACCTTAAATATCCCAGCTGAGAGCATTAAGATGGACATCTAAACGGAGGCGGTGGAAATGGTTGACTATGAGCTTTTAAAGAAAATCGTTGAAGCTCCAGGTGTTTCTGGGTATGAATTCCTTGGCGTGAGGGACGTTGTTATCGAAGCCTTCAGGCCCTACGTTGACGAAATAAAGGTTGACAAGCTCGGCAACGTCATAGCCCACAAGAAGGGCGATGGTCCAAAGGTCATGCTTGCAGCACATATGGATCAAATTGGTTTGATGGTAACTCACATTGAAAAGAACGGATTTTTGAGGGTCGCACCTATAGGTGGTGTAGACCCAAGGACTTTAATTGCTCAGCGCTTCAAGGTCTGGATTGACAAGGATAAGTTCATCTACGGTGTTGGCGGTTCAGTTCCACCTCACATTCAGAAGCCGGAGGATAGGAAGAAAGCTCCAGATTGGGATCAAGTTTTCATTGACATCGGTGCTGAGAGCAAGGAAGAGGCAGAAGAGATGGGTGTTGGGATAGGCACAATTATTACATGGGACGGTCGCTTAGAGAGATTAGGAAAGCACAGACTTGTAAGCATTGCATTTGACGATAGAATTGCCGTCTATACTTTAGTTGAAACTGCAAGAAAGCTCAGCGAGACTAATGCAGATATTTACTTTGTCGCCACAGTTCAGGAGGAAGTAGGTCTTAGAGGAGCAAAGACAAGTGCTTTTGGCATTGACCCAGATTACGGCTTTGCAATTGATGTGACTATTGCAGCTGATGTTCCAGGAACCCCAGAGCACAAGCAGGTTACACAGCTCGGAAAAGGAACCGCAATCAAGATAATGGACCGCTCAGTTATCTGTCACCCAAGGATTGTCAGATGGATGGAAGAGCTTGCTAAGAAGTACGAAATCCCATACCAGTGGGATATTCTTCTCGGTGGAGGAACAGATGCAGGAGCAATTCACCTCAACAAAGCTGGTGTTCCAACAGGTGCAGTAAGCGTTCCTTCAAGATACATACACTCAAATGCAGAAGTTGTTGATGAGAGAGACGTTGATGCAAGCGTTGAGCTGATGGTTAAAGTTCTCGAGCACATCCACGAGCTTGAGATTTGATTTTTTCATCCATTATTCATTTCAGTCTAAAAATTTTAAATAGACCATTAACTTATCCTAAGAAAATCTTTTTTAATATCTTTTTAACTTCCTCAATTTTTTGAGGCTTCAACCAACCGATTCTTTTTTTGATCACTTGTTTTTCAATAGTAAAGATAATATAGGGTTTTATTAGACTGGGATACATTGGAAGAGTTCCTGCATACCTGTTAACGTCAGAATCAAAAAGGAGAACGTTATATTCTTCAAAACCACTGGATAAATTAGAAGTTATTTGAAGGGTTACAACGCTGTTGCTAATTAAGTTGAGGGTATCAGTGGAAACTATCAAGACTGGTCGTAACTTCTTCTGACGGAGATCTGTGAACGGAAACTCGACGAGAACTATTTCCCACTGCTTGGGGGCTCCTTCAGGTTTTATCTGGCTCATAATCTATTCCTCCGTACTCATCCCAATGTGCATCAGCCTCACTATCCCAGTCTTCTGCAAGAATTGGCTCAATGGCCCTCATAATATTCTTAACATAATCTCCTTCCGCACTGACTTGAATGTACTTCTTTTTCAGTAGAAATTCTCTGAGAGCATCTTTGATAATCTCGCTTTTGTTGGAGTAAATTCCAGCCTCAATTAGCTTTTCCATTTCCTTTGCGAGAGCGGGCGGTATTCTTGCAGATACTTTAACTGTCGTCACCATTTGTTTCACCAATTATCTCATTTGTCGGACAAATTAAAAGCTTTTCTGTTAAAACAGCTTACCTCCTGTAGGAAGTATGCACTCTGACGCTTGTATTCTATTTTCTTTGCACGGTCAAAAATTCTTGATTGTTTTTGTCTAACTTTTTATAGATTTACCAACAGTTTGGTATACTGACAAAGGACTATCAGAAAAGGAAATAAAGAAATGTTTAACAAAGTAATTCAGTTACGTCCACTTAAATGTCATGTTGTTTTAATCAGAATTTGAATTATGAAGAGGTGATCTCATGAATAAAAAAGTGCTAAGCCTATGGGTTGTAGCCATGTTTTTGATGAGCTTAGGAGCGGTGCCAGCGTTTCAGGGAAGGTATGTGAAGGCAGAAAATGGGCAGATATTGGCAATGAATATCGACTCAAGCAGATTCCCAGATACTGTACTAGTTCATGTGTCTGTGGATGTGCCTTACACTCTTACAAAGACAGCATTTGAAATATATGAGGATGGGAAAAAGCAGCGGATAACTAATTTCGAGTACACTGGTGGGGGAAGCTTTGTAGCACCTGTGGATTTGGTGTTCATAATTGACAGAAGTGGAAGCATGGGGGATGACATCACCGATATTAAGAATAATGCATATGAGCTTGCAGAAGACCTCAAAAGCTCAGGGGTGGATGCAAGATTTGCATTAATTACCTTTGGTCTAAATCCAGATGATGCAAGGATTGATCTTCCTTTCACCGAGGATATTTCAAAGCTAAAACAAGCGCTGGACTCAATAGTTATCAATGGCGGAATTGAGTGGAGCTTTGATGGTATCATGGAGGCTTTTAAGCTTAACTTTAGACCAACTGCTCAGAAAGTTTTCATTGTTGTAACAGATGAAGATGATCAATCTCAATCAAAATATTCTGTGGAGGAAGTTGCCAACAAAGTGAAATCTGAGGGAGTTTTCTTGGTACTCGTCTACAATCACAATGATGGTCGTAGACTATCTGAGCTTTCTCAAGCTGTTGGAGCCTTGGATATGGACATTCTTGAGGCTCGCCAGAAAGGATTTGGCGAGGTGTTGCAAAGGATAACTACAACAATCGGCCAGCAATATCACATAGGGTATTCACCCACTAATAAGAAAATGGACGGCAGTGAGAGAGAAGTTAAAGTGGTTATACACCTGCCAGATGGAAACACTCTTGAAGCTACTTCAAACTATGTTGCACCAGTGGAGAAGAGGGAGAATTATGAGTTAACTCCTGATGAGCAGGAGATTTACGAGATTTTAACCAAGATTAATGAGTGGTTCAAAGATTCAGAGGGGATGTTATCCACCCTGGACTTAAGCTGTGTGAATCTAAAAGAAGCTGCAGGATTTGGAGGTGGTGCAGGATTTGGAGGTGGGGGTGCAGGAGCTAGAGGAGGATATTCTTTTGTACCTCCCGATCCAGAGACTGAAAGTTGTCTTTTTGAGAAATTCGTAAAAGCCAATGAAGACCTTCCACAATTAGAGGTTTCCAAACAAGAAATGAACAAACTAAGGAGATATCTGCTCTCAAGTGGGGGAGCGTTTTCAGTAGGATCATTCAAAATAGAGCCTGCTAAAGTGGGGTTCGTGTATGGATACAAAGTCTCAGATGACGAGGGTAACTACTTCTACATTGGTCTAAACACCACTACTATAACAAGGGAAATAAAGGTAGTTCCACCGGACCTTCCCATACCCTATCATGAGACTGAAACCATAAGTTTTGACAAATTTGAAATGGATATCTGGAAACCAGCTTCAATGGAAGAAGGATATGCAGTTCCAAAGATACTCTTTATTCAAGATGCTGTACAATCCTTAAGTGGGGTAGGAAGACCAGTAGTATTTGACAACTTAGTCACGAGAACAGATTTTGTGCTCTCCCAAAGATTCGGGATGAAGACATTTACACTTCAACCAGTTTCATTTGAGGATTCGTTTGTATATCTTTCTTTTACTGGCGATGGTTCGATCAAGCTGAAAGTCGTGGGGAGTGGCATTGATGCAAAGGCTGGGATACAGTACAAGGTAAAACTATATCCTATAAATGGGCATTATAAAAATGAACTACTGTCCTACTGGAATGTGGAATTTACAGGTAGCATGAAGTATACCCTTGGGGTCCCCGATCCATTCTATGCTGGGCAGATTATGGAAGTTCACGAAAGCGCAGGAATAGAGTGGGATCCAAATGTTTATGCAAAAAATCCATCAAACTCTCTACCGTTAACGTTAATCCCGTATACGACCATTGGCAATGCGAAGATACTTGGATCCTGGTTGTTAGTGTCGGGAGATTGGATTGGGATTCCAAAAGATTGGACTAATGCAGGATTAACGTTCGTGTATTCATTACTTTCACCAGAAGAAAGAAGTAGCACATATTTAGTCAAAAAAAGAATATACAGTTTTGGCTTTAAAGCTGGAGTAACCACCCCTGTTAGCATAGGTGCAAAAGTTGAAACTTCCAGAAAGGTTATTTCAAAGAATAACTTTTACCCTGTGATGGACAGCGATTACAGATATAAATACATTGACTACTCAAGTGTAAATCCCTCCGTTAATGCCAAAATTAGCGTCGGAATTCCTGGGCTTTCAATGAGTGTTCCCGGGATTCTTGAAGCCGGACTTTATGCAGAGTTGGGAGGTTCTATAGGGGCAAACGTCCCAATCAAAGGATACAAGATTGTGGACCCTGTAAATGTTAGTAATATTCTAAACATAAGCTGCAATCTGATAGGGGATAGGGCAGCGGATATGGACGGAAATAACCTATTTGACTTTCTCGCTCTCTCGTTCAACATCACCACAAACACCTCAGGAAAGTATCACCTAATTCCGACTCTCCTCGTTAATGACTCTCTAGCAACGACTCAAGGCTTTGATGTTACTTTATCAAAGGGCAACAACCTCGTTACTCTTAACCTCTCAGGTCAATACATCTACTACACCAATCACAGTGGTCCCTTTGATGTTGGCCTCATAATCCAGGACGAGAACGGAAACCTCGTCTACTATAACTTCACCCTTGGAAAAACAAAGAGTTATGATTATGCCCAATTTGAATATGTCAGTCCTCAATTTGACTTCAAATACTCGCCTATTGACCTGGACAATGATGGGAAGTACGACGAAATCCAAGTTAATATCACAGAAATCAACAACCTAACAGGAATAACACTTTCACCGATGCTCACAGCACCTGGCTGGATAGTTTATATGAACTCCACTAACCTCACGTCAACCAGCACCTACACCACCTATATTGACGGTATGCATATAAAGAAGTTGATGGGCAACTTCACGTTTATGGTGCATGTTGCAAACATGACAAGTGGTGTTTACCTTGGTTCTTACCAGTGGAACATTAATGTTGACCCATCAGAATTTGAGTCAACTTACCCAACCATAGAAGATGCAATTCCAATGACCGTAAACTATGAGCCAGCAGTAACCTTTACAGTTAACGTTCCATTTGAGTCAAATATATCAATAACAACCCAATATAAAGTTGGAAACACTGTCTATGAGGCATATGGTTACTTTGAGAATGTTACTCCAGGAATTCACAACCTCACCGCCTTCTTGGATAAATCAGCTTTTGTCACGCATAACACCGGAAATGCTACAATCCTTTCTGCAACTTTAGTGTCCAATGGATTAACAACAGATTCAGTTATAATAAATAAAGAAGCTTCATTCTTCCTACTACCAAGAGCAAAAATATGGAATATCACCCAGACCATTAATACTACAACTAAGATTATAAATGCAACTGTAGAAGTGGTGAGTTATGAAGATGTCAATGCAACAATTGCTGTAGTGTTATCCTCGGGAAATGTTACACTAACAGAGTTTATGTATCCAGAAATGAATAGGAGTGTTATCTTGGAGGTACCAGTTGTGTTTAATCTCTCTAATGTTGTTTCAAACCTCAGTAAACAAGGAACACTCACTATTGCAGTTTATGATGAAGAAGGTGAACTTTTAGCAATAGAGAAAGTGCCGGTCGACTTCTCAATATTGTTCCCAACTCCCACAGAATTAACCCAAAAGAAATCCTACACAAACATTATACTCCTCTCCCAGATCTGGACATGGATCTTCTTTAGCTATCATGATGAGTTCAACAAGTTATATGCTAATGCTACAGCACTTGGAGCTGACAATGAAACGCTACAAAAAGCTCTCGAACTTCACAACAATGCCATGGAACTCATAAAGAAAGCATGGAGAACGGACAGCTTAGATGAGATACGAGCAAAGCTGTGGGGTGGCATCAAGATAATTCCAAGAGCGGGGTATGTTAGGAGGGCATATCTGTTAGAGAAAAAGGCAGTAATGCTCCTGAAAGGAGTCTATGAGTAAGAGGTCTTAAGTCTTCTTATTTTTATTTTTAATCTTTCCTGCACTTAGTTCTTCAAAAAACTTTCAGCCAGAATCTTGATTAATAAGTGAATTTCAAAAATAATGCACTATTTTAATGGAAGTTAAAAGCTTATGGTAAAAGTTCTCGAGCACATCCACGAGCTTGACATCTAAGCTGCATTTTTTTACTTTTTGAATCATAATTCATGTGATTTTCAATAAATATTTCTTTCGGGCTTTAACTAAGAAAACCTTTTTATATAATCGTGTTTTCATAGTTTTATGTGGTATTAATGAGAACTAAAAATCAGGTTATAGAATTTCCGTATGGATGGGAAGCTCTAAAAATTGTAACATCAAAACCAGAGTTAATATTACATACTTTCCCTTATTCTAAGGATATAATCAGGGAGGGAGATGCATTAAAGGTTAGGTTTGTTGTGAAAAAGTTTTTCATAAATTTTAATTTTTGGTTTGATCTTGAAGTGGAATTTAAGAAGCCTGAGGTTACCTATGTATTTAGGGGCGACAGAGGTGTTTTGGTTATCACTTACACCCTGAATGGAGATAGATTAAATATTGAAACCTCTTGGAGCGGTTTTGGAGAAAGACTGATGGATAAGAATCTGGAACTTTTTGTTAAGGGAATAGCAGAATCTATGAAAGAGATTACAGAAAGTTACATGAAAATGAAAAGAATAATCCATGAGAAAACTCCAGATGGCATCATCATAAAGGAATTTGACTATTCCAAAATGCCATGTCTGATTAAATTTTTCTATTCTACCGTTCCGACTCGGGACTTCACAATAGTAGGCGAAGGGGAAAAGGGAAAATTTATAGTTAATGTGGATAATGGGGTTGTCACTTATGTAGAATGTTCAAATGAGGAAAAAAGCTGTATAGTTGACATTGGAAAGGAAGCTCTAAAGGTTGAAAGCGGGGATTTTGAAGCTTTAAGCTTGACTGAAAGTACATATCGAGTCCGTATCTTAGAAAAATCTTCTCAGAAATTATCCTCACTTTGATGCAGACTTTCCTTGGATATACCGGTATCTGCAGGTTTTATGTGGCTTTCCTCAACATTCTCAATATCCCTGAGTTTATACATAAAAAACAACGTTCCTATACCGACACCCAAGAAAACGAACGGCCATTTTGACGGTAGAGGTAATCCCCTGTGCCAATTGTGTAAGAGATAGTTTTGGTAGAGGAACATATAGCTGAACCACGCCAGCAACAATGCCCAGAATGCATGTTCAATGATTTTTTTATCTTTCTCTTCCATTTTATCCACCTTGGGGAAAAGTTAAAAGTAAGGCATTAAAACTCTTTCCCATGAGTGAGTATTTTCCCTACGAAAGGCTTCGCCCTCATCAGAAGGAGTTCATAAAACTCGTTGATGATGCCGTTAGGAAAGGCGAGAACATTGTGATTGAAGCTCCAACAGGCTTTGGAAAGACTATAAGCGTCTTGGCAGGGGTTCTGCCCCATGCAAAGAGCCTCGGTTATAAAGTTCTCTATCTGGCGAGAACTCACAAGCAGATGGATAGGGTTATCGAAGAGCTAAAGGCGATAAACAAGAAAGAATCCGTGAAGGGAGTTGGACTCAGGAGTAGAAAAGATCTCTGCCTTCATCAGTATATCCAGACCTTCTCGCCTGATGCATACAACGCCATGATAGTCTGCAAGAACCTGAAAAAGCTGAACAAGTGCCCTTATTATGAGAATGTCAGAAAAAAGAAGGAAGAATTCGAAGAGGTGGCGGATTATTTCCTTAACAATCCAAGTGAGCCTTTAGAACTTATACACCATGCAGAAATGCTTGAATTCTGTCCCTATGAGCTAACGAGGAGGGTTGCCTTTAAAGCTGATGTGATTGTTGCGAGCTATCTTTATATGATAAGTCCGGCAATAAGGGAGAACTTCCTCAAATACTTCGATCTCGACTACTCGGATTTAATTGTTATATTCGATGAGGCTCATAACCTGCATGATCAGGCTATAAGCGCTCTAAGCGATAAACTTAGCATCCATAGTGTTTCGAGAGCAATAAGAGAAGCAGAGGATTACAATGAACATGAAATAGCAAACTTCCTGAGTATATTCATGAAAGGTCTTGAAAACCTCTATGAGGAAAAGCTCAGAGACAGGGCTGTGGAGGAGGTTCCGCTTGCTCCGGAGAGCATATTCTCCCATGCTGTTAGCGTTTTGAATCTGGATGGGAGATGGCTCGTTAAGTTCCTGAACGAGATGATTGAGGTTGGGGACTCGATTAGGGAGGATAAAATCGAAAAGAACAAACCGCCACGAAGCTATGTAGGGAGAGTGGGAGAGTTTCTGCTTGAGTGGCTCAGTATGGTAGGGAGGGACGATTATCTCTTTCTCATGAGCCGTGAAAAGGGCTTTTCTCTTGAGCTCATAGCTCTTGATCCCTCGAAAGCCCTTGAATTTGTGAGAAATGTGCAATCAGCTGTATTTATGTCAGGGACTCTGGCTCCTCTGGAGGCCTTCCGGGATGTTATGGGGCTTGAGGCCGGACTGAAGAAGTTTCCAAGAATGGTTAAAAGGGAGAATGCAGTTGTGCTCGTGGCAAAGGACGTTTCAACCAGGGGAGAGGAGCGTTCTCTGGATATGTACAGGAAGATAAACGAATACATCGTTGAGGCGGCAAAACTGATTCCAAAGAACGTTGGAGTATTTACTGCATCCTACGAGGTTCTTCAGGGTCTTTTATCGGCAAATTTGGGTGTTATGATAGAGGAGGAGGTTGGAAAGAAGATTTATGTTGAAAAGAAAGGGGCGAGCTCGAAGGAAAACGACCTGCTCGTGAAAGCATTTAAAGAAGAATCTAAAGGAAAAGGGGCGATACTCCTCGGTGTAATGGGAGGCAGAAATAGTGAAGGGCAGGACTACAGCGGCGATGAGATGAACGGTGTGATTCTCGTTGGAATACCCTATGCGAGACCAACTCCAAGGATTCAAGCTCAGATAAGATACTTTGAGAAAAAATTCCCGGGTAAGGGTAGGTACTATGGCTATTATTTGCCTGCCCACAGAAAGCTTGCACAGGCTGCTGGGAGAGTTCATAGGGGAAGCGAGGAGCGTGGAGCTGTTGTTGGGCTTGACTACAGAATCCTCTGGAGATCCGTTAGAAAAGATCTGCCGGATTGGATGGTTGAAAGTATGAAATCAGTTGACCTGATCAGGATGAGGCTTTATCTCAAACGATTTTGGAAGTAATTCTATAAATGTGTCCCGGAGGAGCGAAGGGGATTCACAGCCCGCCAGATGCTCTTCCCCCGCGGTTTCTCCGGGACATAAATGAATATCCTCCTTAATGCCTTAAGCTTTGCTATCTGGACACTATTGACCTAACACCTGCAGCAGTCAGAGTAAGCAGTTCAAAAATTTTATATGCTTCTTCAATGTCTCCTGCTTTAAATTCAACTGTTTTTCCGTCGATTCTTTTAATCTGGGGCAGAAGTTCGGCAGCATCTGCCATCTCACTCCCCAGAAAGCGGAGCCTAACATTTACAGGTTCGGAGGTTGTCAAAGGCTTTGTCACGTCCTCCTTATAACGCTTGATGGCTTTGGCAACACCTGTTTTAAGCTCTTCTTTAATCTTTCTCATGCTGGAACTTATGGCCGCATATCTGGAAAGGGCGTGTTTAAAGGGGACTCCCACAGCCCATGGAGTGAATCTTCTGACGTCTTCCTCTATGAGCTTGGCATCGCCTCCAACAAGCACCACAGGAATGCCATAGTGTCCAAGGACATAGCTGTTCAGAAGAAACTCGCTTACCCTAACACCATTTATCTCAAGATAATCAACCGAAGCTCCGCTGTAAGTGTGATCAAATGTCGCATAGCCTGTTCCGGCCTTTGCATGATATCCAAGAAACACGGCGATATCGCTACCCTTTGCAAAAGCAACCATGCTTAATGGTCTCGGGAAGCCCCTAACGACTTCGAGATATTCGGGCAGTTCATCAATCAAGAGGTTGACCATCGGTCCGTGGCTATCTGCGATTATAACCTCATCAAAACCTCTCTCATGGAGTGCTTCGGCGGTTGTTAGGGTTATCTCTGTCACTATCTTCCGTGCCTCATTATAAAGGGCACCTCTAACAAAAAGGTGCTCTCTGCTGACGATGAAGGGCATGCCCTCAAGGTCAATTGATATAAAAGCCTTCATATGAACCACCATGATAAAAATCGAAACGATAAAAGAAAAGTTTTATGGTCGTATAACCTCCAGTAATACCAATGGTTCTCTTTAATAATCCCTGCTCATGAAAAAGGTTATATAATCCTTTATTTATAGAATAAAACGGTGACAGATATGCAAATTGTTGAACTTGACTTTAAGATACCTTATGAGGAAAGAGGGAAGATATTAAGGAAGATTGTCGATAGAGTCAGGGGTAAAATAAGGGACATACACTTCTTTCCTCCAACTTGCTCTGGTGTTAGCGAGATAAAAATTGAAGTCGAGGTTGAAGCCGGAAACATCAAGAGATTAGTTAGGGAACTTAAAAACATCATAAAGGAAGGTAGGATTTCGGTTAAAATTATAAGCGATGCTTAGATTCCTATTATACTTTTTGCGAGATAAACAACAAACAGTGTCCCCATGACATCTGATATTGTTGTGACTGCAGGTATCGTTGTGTTATCAGGGTCAAGATTTACTTTGTAAGAGATAACAGCCAGAATCAATGCAATAAACATGTTCAACAGCACAATGAACGGGTATCCAATGATAAATTTCCAGATTATCCCGGCATTCTGGTGCAATATGTATCTCTCAACTAATGCTGCCAGTCCATTTGTTAGATACGCTATAAGTGGTGTTATAATTAATAACGAGCCTATATCATGTAGTGTCTCGATGCTCTTAACGGCTTCAGTTCCACCAAGATGGAGCTTTGTTGAAGTTTTTGCTGCAATTATAGAACTGAAATTACCTACGCTGTCTAAAATTGAAGGATACATAACGCTCAAAATGAGAACCTGAGAAATTACTTTACTATTTGACTCAAGGGTTGAACCGGCAAAGCTTTCTATTAAAGCCAACACAGTTAAGACAGATGCCACCTCTCCAAAAGTCCTCCTGTGTCCTCTATTGATATCTGCAACTCGAATTAGACACAGGAGCATTATAAACATAAGAACAGCTACGAAGTAGAATCCCGAAGGATACTTTTCATAGAGGAGGACAAAGTACACCAAGGTGGGTATTGTTATCAGGTCTGAAACAGAGGTTATCAATGGGGCTGCTATCATATCGGGGTCAACTCCTTTTTTGTATGGAAGAACAGTTATCAGAGCGGTGGAGTATCCAAGGATTAATCCTATGAAAATTGCGGAAGATATCACAATAAGCAGCACTAAGAGAGCTGTTTTCAAATTACCAACCTCAAAAAGCCCGATAGTCCACAGAATTATCAATGGTATTTTTGACCCTAAAATGGCCAATAGGACATTGTTGGTGACTTCTTTATCTCTAATACTGGTTATATGGCCTAAGTTAAGGGCAGTAGTCAGCCTGGATGCCATAGAGCCGAAGATATTGCCTCTCAAATCCATCAAACCGGGAAGTATCACAAGGATAATGGGATAATTCTCTGCTAAATCCTTGTAATTAGCACCAAGAACAGTTCCGCCTACGAAATCAAGAACTAAGCACAACAGAAGAGCAGGAAACGCTAATGTGAAGGCTTCTTTCACTTTCCCACGGAATGTTCTTGAAGTACCGACTGCTTGGGGCAGGAGCATCGTCATCCCCCCTCATAGCGACCACCTCCTTTCTTCTGCTCATTTTTATGAGCAGGATTGGCACTTTTAAAGATTTCTGTCTACCGGATTTTCCCTTTCCCTTATGAATCAAAAGGCAGATAGCCGCTCAAATCAGCTTTAAATGGCTAATCAATAGTTAAGATAATAATTTTAATCTCGCAATGGGTGTAATTACTCTTTAATTCCTTTGATTATACTCCTCAAACGCTTCTTGGCTTCTTCCAATGAACCAGCCTTCTCTATGGCTGTGCCGGTTACAATTATATCGGCGCCAGCCGTTACTACTTCTTTTGCATCCTTATAGCTTCTAATGCCACCACCCACTATTAAAGGAACATCGAGAACACTCTTCACGGTTTTAATCATCTCGTTAGGCACATGGCTTGGTGCCCCGCTTCCCGCTTCGAGATAAACTAACCTCATTCCTAAGTACTGGCCAGCCAGTGCGTAAGCCGCTGCAATCTTTGGTTTGTGCCTTGGAATTGGCTTGGCATCTCCAACCCAGCCCACTGTTTCACCTGGTTCAACTATCAGGTATGCCATCGGAATTGGTTCAAGACCATATTTTTTAACTGAGAATGCTCCAAGTGCTTGGGCCCCTGTTATAAAGAAGGGATTGCGTGAATTGAGGAGGCTCATAAAGAATATGGCATCAGCGTATTTGCTCACTCCACCGTGAGAACCCGGAAAGAGTATAACAGATAGGCCTGAAGATTCTTTGATAGCCCTGACGACATTGTCGAGTATTTCCCCTTCTGCACCTGTTGAACCTCCTATCATAATTGCATCAACACCAACTTCTTCACTTATCTTAGCTATCTCGGCCGCTATTTCAGGAGAAATGTCATCTGGGTCAAGAAGAACAAAATGGAGCTTTTCTTTTTCAAGCTTTTCATAAATATATCTTTCAACTTTCCCAATCTTTATGTTCATTATTCTCCCTCCAGTTTTTAATTTCATCAGGGCTTTTAATCATTTTCCAATTTAGTCCATTCCTTTTTAGTATCCTTTTTAGGATTACATCAGGTTCTTTGTTAAAATGATATAAATTTGAGGAGATTTTAAGGTCACTGGAACCAAAATTATCGATTGGAGTGCCGTATTTTGAAATCTCTATCGATAATACCTCTTCCAATCTCGTCTCACTTGGTATTAAATATGCTCTTAGGAGTTCTGCATTCTTGAGAAAAAAGTCTATATGCCAGTGGAGTTTTTTGTCCTTTTTAAAATGTCTTCTAACCCTCTTCTCAAGAGAGTTCATAGCAGAACCCACATATACATAAAAACCACTATTTAAATCGAATTCCCGCCCCTTGGTCTTTATCTTCCTCTTTCCTTTGAGCTGTATGACGAGTAGGTATGCCCCTTTCACCTAACCACCGTAGGAGTTTTGTAATATCCTTTATAAAGATAGCAGAGAAAAAGTTTCAGGTGTGGATTATGAATGACAGGAACAGAAAGAAAAAGGCAGTCGATGATTTTGCATGGCAGGAGTATGAGAAGGAAGAATTTGAAGAGAGCTTCCCCCATCTTAGTAAAGAACTTGAAAGGGGAGGAATTCAGATTGAGGGATATAGAGTTGATGAGCGTGAGGCTCTTGATAGGGACACACAGGATTTTTCAGGTTATATACCAACGGTTATAGATTTTCTGAGAAGGTGTGAGACAGATGATGAAGCCCTTGAGATTATAAATTGGCTTGAGGACAGAGGAGAAATAACACATGAGATGGCTAAGGACCTGAGAATAACGCTGGTGAAAAAAGGTGTAAGAGCATTTGGAAGTAAAAAAGAATGGGGTTGGTATGAGAAACATGGAAAAAGGGATTAGATATTGCCTATTCGCTGCAGAACCATCCCTTCTATCCTTATAGGCTCGGCTCTCCTTGCATATACTATCGCCTGTTCCAGCCTTGCTTCACTATCGGCGTGTATCGTGAAGAGTGCATCCCCCTCTCTAATTTTCTCTCCAACTTTAACATGGAGTTCAATTCCAGCTCCTTTATCTTCAGGTGCCCCTGCAGCCCTTGCAATTCCAGTTATTGCCCTGTTGTTAATCAGAGTTATGTACCCGCTGGCAGGTGCAGTAAATGTGTATGTCTTATCCCCTACAGGGATTTCATCGGGCTTAATATCGGGATTTCCCCCCTGTTCCTCGATGATTTCCTGCATCTTCTCATATGCCCTTCCACTTTCAAGTATCTCTTTGGCCATCTTCTTGCCCATTCCCTGTGGAGCAATACCACCCATCTCAAGCAGAATTCCGGCCAGCCCTGTTGCTTTCTCCACCAAGCTTCCTGGACCTTTTCCTTCGATGAGCGTCCTGAGAGCCTCTCTGGCTTCAAGAGCCGGGCCAACAGTATGGCCGACAGGCTGACCACCGTAGGTTATCGCGACCTCAACATATTGTCCAAGTCTCTTTCCAAGTTCTATGAAGTCTCGGGCTAAAGAACGGGCCTCTTCAACACTTTCGACCTTAACTCCCTTACCTGCAGGGATATCTATAAGAACATACTGACTGCCCATGGCATATTTCTTTGACATTATACTGGCGAGCATGAGTCCTGTGGGGTCAATGCTAAGTGTCCTCTCCGCTTTTATTGTTAAATCATCTGCGGGGGCTAAATTGAGTGCTCCGCCCCATACGAGACATGCCCCAATCTTCTCGACGATTCTTTTTATTTCATCCAGAGATAGGGTTACATTTGTCAAAACCTCAACTACGTCTGCTGTTCCAGCTGCACTTGTAATTGCCCTTGATGAGGTCTTTGGAATTGTTAAACCTGCTGCTGCAACTATCGGAACGACCAGAATGTTAGTTTTATTGCCCGGAACTCCACCGATGCTGTGGACGTCCATTATCGGTTTTCTATCTATGTCGAGCATATCACCGGTTTCAGCCATTGCTATGGTTAAAGCAGCAATCTCATCCATATCAAGACCGTTTATCTCAAGAGAGGTCACAAATGAGCTTATTTCAATGTCACGGAGCTTTCTATCTACGATATCCTTGATTATGGCATCAATCTCAACTTTTCTTAGTTTTCCACCGTGCATCTTCTTTTTGATATACCTTACGCTCTCAGGAGTCCCTGCGGGAAGTATAGTAACAATTTCACCTTCAGAGAAGTTATGAACTCTCAATATATCCTTGCTTATTCCAATCTCCCCTTCATCCACCATGTTACTTATCACCACATCGCCGTAAATTGTCTTTTTGCCAGTCTCCAGTTTGATCAGGTCTTCAGGATGAAGTCGGGCTTTTTGTGCATCCTTTTCATTTATGACTATCGAAAATCTTCCGCTATACACATCCAGAAGTTTAACCTTCGCTTTCATTCTAACTACCTCCCATTTTCCAGTAAGTAGGTTATTAAGAATACCGGTACTTAAACATTTTTAACGGAATTGCGTGGATACTTCAACTTAAAAAGGGCTGTCTAAACAAAAAGATGTAAAAAGAGTTATGTGCTAACTTTTTTCCTAACTTCAGCAGAGAAAGAGGGAATAATGCCCCTATCAACCCCAAGAATAGCTTTAATGACGTCATGGGCAACCCTCTTGATCTCTGACGGCAAAACTGCTTCTCTGCCGATGTAATAATTTACTACTTCATCAAGAGGAGCACTCAAAAGTTTGTTTTTAAAAACATAAACTGTTTTGCCATCTACTACTACAAGTTTTTGGGGATAGGCTAATCTCAATTTCATGGTGCCCACCCCCAATATAACTCTCAATAAAATAGATTTTAAAATTTAACGCTACTACAAAACCTGAGTTTCTCCTACCCTAAAGAGAAAGACTTTCAAAAGAAAAAGCGGTGAAGTATAGAGTATAATTACGAAATCTAAAGCCTTTTAACTTCCTCTTCAATTGATTCTTCAAGTGTTCTTTCCCAGTCCTCGACATCGAATTCTGTTAATTCGGACTCAAGCTCGTCTTTAAGACTCAATACTCTCCTTTTTAGGGCACTTTTAGTTTCCTCATCATAAACTACATAGTAGGGGTTATTTTTCGCCGAGAGATATAGGAGTATCAATACTATATTGAGAAGGGCAAGAAGGATAATGATTCCATAGATTATAGCATTGACCATTATCTCCTCCCCCCAAAGAGAGCTCTAAATACCCTCTTAATCGGACTCTCTGGTTCTGGCGGTTGCCATTTAATTCCAGCAAGCTTTGCCGCCAACTGTTTAATGGCGATTGCAGCGGGGGATGTTGGATTCTTTACTACCAAGGGAACACCATAGGCACTTGCTCTCTTTACCTCAGGATCTTCGGGAACAATACCAAGAACAGGCACCTCTAAGATAGCTTCAATCTCCTCCTTCGTTAATTCAGTTTTTTCGTTTGTAACCCTGTTTAAAATCGCACCCAATGGAAGAGTTCCAAGTTTTTCAGCGATGAGCTTTGTTTTCAAAGAATCTGTAATTGCGGATATTTCAGGGTTTGTGACTATAATGAGTTCTTTACCAATTAACAGAGCGGTTACAGATGTCATCTCAAGACCCGCAGGAGCGTCTATGAGTATGAAATCTCCCATCTGAGAGAGTTCTCTTATCAATTCTCTGAGTCTTTCAGGCTTTGCTTTTTTGATTTTTTCCAAACTCAAACCACCGGGAACAACTTTAACACCTGCAGGTCCTTCGTATATGGCATCTTTAAGATCGGCTTCCTTCGCAAGAACATCATGAAGGGTTATAGGTATATCTTCCATCCCGAGAACGAGACTAAGATTTGCCATGGTTATATCAGCATCGATTAAAATCACTTCCTTTCCGAATTGAGCCAGTGCAACACCGAGATTAGCAACTGCCGTGGTTTTACCTGTTCCTCCTTTACCCGAAGCAAAGACTATTGAACGGCCTTCCACAGTAACACCCCCTGGATATAATAGGAGATATCATAACATCCTCTATAAGTTTTTCTAAGATGCCCAAAGCAGTCTAAATATGCATGTTGTTAAACACACTAATTCTAAAGCATTGTGTTTTTATCTTTTGCGGTTTGAGTAAAAATTAGAAAAGGCTAAAAAAGTTTAACTGGACTTTTCTTCTTCCAGCTTTTTCTTTGCAACTTCAGCTGTATCAGCTAAGCTCCTGAATAACTTCAACATCTCCATAGGCAATGTTAGGACTATTACATTGCTTTTATCCCCTGCAACATCACTTATAGTTTGAAGTGTCCTAAGTTGCAATGCCATTGGATGTTCAGAAATGATCTCTGCGGCTTCTCTAAGTTTTTCAGCAGCTTGTCTCTCAGCTTCAGCGAGGGTAATCCTTGCTCTCCTTTCTCTCTCAGCTTCAGCTTGTCTTGCCATTGCTCTCTGCATTCCGCTTGGTAGTTCAACATCCTTAATCTCAACTGTACTGACTTTAATACCCCACGGATCAGTTGCTTCATCAATTATTCTCTGGAGTTCTAAGTTAAGTTTCTCCCTTTCGCTTAACAGCTCATCTAAATGGGCCTGTCCAATGACGCTTCTCAATGTTGTCTGGGCTATCTGGCTGGTAGCCATTATATAGTTTCTAACCTGTGTAACAGCCTTCACCGGATCAAGAACTCTGAAATATACGACAGCATTTACCCTAACTGGAACGTTATCCTTTGTTATTGTTTCCTGCACTGGAACATCCAAGACCTGGGTTCTTAAATCCACAACATAGGCTTTTTCAAATATAGGTATTATGAAGAAGATTCCGGGCCCTCTGGCACCAACTACTCTACCAAGTCTGAAGATCACTGCCCTCTCGTACTCCTTAACTATCTTTATTGCCGACGCCAGCACTATCAGTACAAACAACAAAACAATAGCTGTCGCTATCATTCCAAAATTCACCACATCACTCACCTCCACTTCTAACGACTATCAGCATTAATCCTTCTACACCAACAACCTCAACATTTTCCCCGGCAGGAATTCGCTCTCCATCTTTACTCTTGGCTTTCCAAAGTTCTCCTCTGATCCTTACCATTCCTTCCGGTTCTAATGTTTGTACAACTTTACCCTCCAATCCAATCATTTCCTCCTTTCCGGTCTCAGGTTTTTTCTTTCTTGCCCTAATAACCGCTGCCATTCCAAATGCAAAAAATAACGCAAGTAACACTGCCATAACTATTATAACGATTCTAAGACTTCCATAAACCTCATTACTTACCAGATACTCTCTCCCTCCGCTGAACATAAAAATACTCCCCAGAATCAATGTTATCCCCCCCGCAACTGTGAAAAGGCCAAAAGTGGGCGTTAATGCTTCTGCAATGAAGAATATCATTGCGAGAAGAATAAGTATCAATCCAGCACTCCTGTATCCAAAGTATCCAAGGCCAATAATTGCGAGAGCTACCATTATAGCCCCAGCGGTCTCGGGTACATGCCATCCGGGAGTTAGAAATCCAAGAATCAGACCCCATATTCCGAGGGTCAGGAGAATATATGCTACAGTAGGATCTGTTATGTACTGGATTACGGTATCCTTGAATGATGGTCTCAGATAAACTATCCTTGCATTTTTTAAGTGAAGTTTGACTTTTCCTTTTCCGCTCACGGGAATCTTTGTTTCCATGCCATCGGCTTTTTTGAGTAGATCATTTAAATCATAGGCTATAACTTCAACAACATGATACTTGAGAGCCTCCTCTGGAGTCACGCTTCTGTCCTTTAATATAAATTGCTCGGCTAAGGTTGCATTTCTCCCACTATCCTCCGCAAGACTCTTGATATACGCCACATAGAAGTTGGTGATCTTAGCCGGAGCCTCGATTATACTGCCATTCTGGGAATAGCCGAGAATGGGTCTGCAGGCTCCTATAGCTGTTCCGGGGGCCATTGCTATCAGATGAGAACCCAAGGCGATATAGGTTCCGGCAGAAGCTGCCATCGCTCCAGATGGATATACATATATTATAACAGGGACATGAGATGATTTTATACGCTGAACGATTTCTTGCATTGCATCTGCCCTTCCTCCGGGGGTATCAAATTCTATTATTATAGCCCTTGCATCGGCTTTTTCAGCCTCGCTTATATATCTATCAAACTGATCATAGGTATATGAGGTAATCATACCTTTTATCTGAGCAACATAGACGGTATTCCCATTATCCTGAGCACCAACATACGGGAGAACTAAAAATATTAGCATCAAAACTGTCCACATGAAGCGGATTTTCATCATTATCGCCTGTTTATTTATACCTCTCGGTAGTTTAAATCTTTTTCCCTTAAAGTGCAAAGACTTGGCAGGGTTCTATAAATACTGTCAGGATAACTTGAGGGATCGCCTGCTAGGATTATTCAGTAACATTTGCTAATGGAGAATTAAACCGGGAATAAATCCTGACAAAATTATATCAGAAGGGAAACAGGAAAAAACAAACCTTTGCATCCTCTGCCAGTCTTTACTCCTGAAATTATTCCAGAAGCACTTCGTCCTCTCTTTAATAGCCCTAAACCAGCGCTCAACACAGTTTCTCGACCCGAAGATATGGAAAGGATATAGAATCGCAAATAGTGAAGCTTCTGAGCTGAGAGCTTTATTGAAAATGAGAGGATTTACTGTAGCAAGTACGAGATTCCACCCCCTTGACTTAAAGCCCTTGCTGGAGATTGCCAAACAGAGAGGGATCATCAAAGAAGAGGCTGGAGCTTACACTCTGGTTAGGACTGTGAAGCATTTGACTTGAACATTTAGAAAGAATGGCTTTATTGAATTCTCAGTAATTTGAGTGAGAAATGTTGGTTGAAAATTAAAAAGAAACATAGAGTTTATTATATTTGGAAGAAACTGGTCTTAGAATCAACTGTATATTATGGGATTCTATGCCTGCAAATTACTTATGAGATACCAGAGGCAGCATAAACTTTAAATATTATGTGGCCTTTATGTATCATTGGTGGGCTTATAATGACCCAAGAAGGGAACATTAAAAGAATACATGTAACCTTTACAAAAAAACAATGGAAACTGATTGAGAATTTCAGAGGAGTTTTGGGACAAAATGATGCCGAAATTGTGAGAAACATTGTCCTAACATGGTTATCTGAGAAATCGATTGTATCAACCACTGTAAAGAAGGAGATGGAGGAAAGAGAATGATTGTCAACGTAAGAACCACACATAAAATTATTTTTGGGGATTCTAGGAAGATGGATGAAATCGAAAATGAAAGCGTTCATTTGGTAGTAACCTCTCCGCCATACCCAATGATAGAAATATGGGACGACCTCTTTAGGAAGCTAAATCCTAGCATCGATAAGGCATTTGAACAATTAAAAATTACAGACAGCAAACAGAAAAAAGAGAAAATTGTCAGGGAGATTTATGAGTTAATGCATGAGACTTTATTATCTGTCTGGGAAGAACTTTATCGTGTACTAGTTCCGGGGGGAATTGCATGCATTAACATTGGAGATGCAACAAGAAAACTCAATGGAAATTTCAGATTATTCCCCAATCATGCTAAAGTCATTGAGTACTTTGAAAAGATTGGTTTTGTAACGTTACCATACATCCTCTGGAAGAAACCTACGAACAAACCAAACGCATTCCTCGGCTCTGGCTTCCTGCCTCCAAATGCTTATATTACTTTAGATGTTGAATATATTTTAATCTTTAGGAAGGGAGAACCAAGAAAGTTCAAGCCAAAAGATTCACTAAGATATGCAAGCAAATACACTAAAGAGGAGAGAGATAAATGGTTCAGCCAGATTTGGGATGACGTTAAAGGAGAACGTCAGACACATCCCAAAATAGCAAGAAGAACAGCGGCTTATCCTGAGGAAATACCCAGAAGGTTAATTAGAATGTTCTCAGTAATAGGCGATACTGTACTAGATCCATTCTTAGGAACAGGCACAACAACGAAGGTTGCGATTGAGCTACAACGAAACTCAATTGGTTATGAAATAGACAAAAGCTTAAGGTCAGTAATTGAGGAAAAAATTGGTATAAAACAAAGAAGGTTAGGAGCAAATTTTGAAGTCGAATTTATCTATCGCAACAAGTAACTTTCTTCTATATTATTATTCTTTATTACACCCTTGCAACTAACGTGAACTGCATATTCTGTCCTTCCCCATAATACTTAACCAAGAGAAGCTCTTCCATAACTCCGATAGGAGTTATTAATTCTCGGAATTTATTTATTGCATCCCTACTGAAAGCAGGAGCAACAACGACTCCAGATACCTTGAAACTTTCTTGATTTGCTTTAAAGAAAGTATTGAGATATAATGCTCTATTAGAAAGCTTTTTGATTTCTTCTTTCAGAACATTCCAGCTAAGAGAATTAACCTTAAGCTCCCATACCCATGGATTAATAACCCTACCATTTTTCATATCCCATGTCAATAAATCCGCCATTTTCAAGTATCCCAACGGGACTGTATTGAGAACATTCGAATGCGAAAACTGAACTCCAGAGATACTAAGTGCTCCAGACCGAATCCTGTAAACAATCAATGCTTCAAGATTTTTCTCATAACCATCATTGGTCAAGTAATCAAAAGTTATTGGAACCATATTACTTGGACCATCACTCTGAGAAGGACCGCCGTCACCGGAAGAATAATTGTAAAACAGCTCCAAAATTACTTCGAAGTCATTCTCTGTCAGACCTTTTGTTGTTTTGTTTTTATCTTCATATCTCAACCTTTGTGGAAGGCTCGTGATTATTCCTTTTGCAATACCATTAAATACAACATCCATAGACATTTCCTCAAAATACAGCTCACTATGTGGTTTTATTGGTATTATCCATACTGGACTGCGAGATACAACCTGCTGTGTAACAGCGTTCCAATTATTGAACCAAGTCTTGGTGTTAATATTAGGACCGTCAAACAAGTGAGACAAAGTTTGAATAACAAGAGGGTCATCTACAACTTCAAAGATTCCCTTAATAACTCCACCAGCATGCAACAGAACGTAGTCCCCTTTTTTGACCCTAGCGACATCTGCAAGAATATCCCAGTTCATTCTAACAGTATCTGTAATCCGCCGTTTCAAATTTTGGCTCTTCGTAAGAACTGGACGAATTCCCACCAAGCCAGAAAATATGAAATTCGTCATTACTTCATAGGAATCACAAGTAATAATATGATAATGCCTTATCATTATCCATCATCCCTCGAGTAAACTTAACAATTTAGAATAATAAATTACAATCTTATTTTTCTGTTTCTCATAAACAATTAGATGCCCTCCGAGCTCTTCAGACAGATGCCTCTCTTGCGTAACATAAGTTTTAGGTTTTATCGACACAGGAATTTCTTTATTTCCAAGAATAATTACCCCATCAACACCTTTGGATTCCTCCTCTGGACTAGCAAGGCGATAACTTCCACCAATCTCCTCTGCAACTTTCTTCAGAATAGCATCCTGCAACATAAGACCCTCATAAGTTTTGATTAGAACCAAATCTTCTACCCACTTCCTCACAGCATCTTCATCCAATTGCTCCAAAACTTCTTTAAAGTTACCAAGCATGTTCCATATTTTCTGTGTGGCTTCATCTATTGCATAAGGATATTTCTGCAAATACCATCTCTTCCAGTCCTCAAATGTTCTACCCCCACTTTCCCTGAATTCCTTAATCAATTCACTCATCTGACCAACAACTTTTGGGCGGGTTCCTTGTGCAAACCGGTTTGCAAGATTAATTAATTGCGAAGAATATTTTGGCAACTCTGGCTTAGGAGGTAATTCTAAAAGTTCTCTTTCTTCCTCAAACGTAATTTCCACTATTCCATTCTCTGTTTTTGACTTACTCACAGATACCACCACTTTTGATTGAGCTCAAACCCTATTTACCTTTTTCCATCTATCCTTGTGATGAACAGGGCATCACGTACTCTCAACTAATGCTGTCAGACGGCCGCAGTGAAAGCAGTGGCAGTAACAACATTACGCTTTCTCATCAACCAAGCAGCATAATACTCATAAAATAATAATTCCTCCCTGTCTATGCTCCCAAATGAACATAGATGATTCACTTAAAAACAGATATTGGTAGTATATATTACCATCGCATTAATACTAATACTGTCAGGATACGGTGTTTCTATTATTACCCCATTGGTTTATTATCTTGACAGTAATTATCAAATCTCACACATTAAATATTTTCTTTGGAGAAGTTAAAAAATTAAAGGAAAAGCTAGAGAGAATAGTAGGTTTTATTTCAGAATTTGGCACAGATAAAGAGTTGAAGCCGTCACATATGCCTGTGATGTGAGCGATGCCTTAAGTTAGATTTTGAGTGAGATAATTACAGAGCAGTTTTTAAGTAATAGTTGTTTGGACATGGAGAAGCTGAGAAGGCTAATAAGAAAGATCGAAAAAAGGGCAGGAAAGAAGATTGAGGCGTATAAGTAACCTACTCCGCCCAAAAGGGGGCAGCGTTATACGTTGAGCATTATACCGTTACACCTATAACGTTACCGTTACCGCGTTATCATCAGTGTTATCGCTAACGTTACTGATGTGATAACATGGAAATAACACATAAAAAATGCTGTCGTGGCTTCTTTTCTGAAATGGAGGCTGGAAGTTTTGCCTTTCTTGATGTTCTGATACCTTGAGCGTTATACTGTTATTATACTTTCTCTCATTCTTTGCGCAACTATAACATTATTGTGTGTAATGATGACAGTATAACGTATAACGGTATCAAGGTACAAAGTTCGAATTTCTATAAGCCCAAGTAATATTGCTAGGATAATAAGTTGATGGGCAAATTGGAAACCCTATCTTAATAGTATCTTTTGTTGTGGCGAAAGGGTTTAAGGCTGAAACATCCAGTAAATAATAGTTTCAGCTTTTATGTTCCCCCTTTCTTTTCCTGAAGTAATGCCAGAGATTTAACCTGACACCCTACCACTTATCCTACAGTATCGTTTTATACATAAAAAGTCATATATACAACAAATGCAGAAGTTAAAATATGCCATCATTGAGAGCACTGATCAGGCATTTTAAAATCTCAAAGGGGAAGAATCGGAAGAAATTAGCATGGAAAGTTGTTAAGGAAGCTGCCCGATATTCCCGAATTGAACCTTACTGGGATTTTCTGAAGAGAAACTTTGATGTTAAGGAGAAGGATATAAAGGAAGCAATGCTTTTTCTGGAGGAAGAAGGAGAGCTCGAAATAATACGCTCTCTGGATGGGAAGAGGCTTTATGTTTCAACCCTAAAGGATATAAGGGAGAATCCCATAAAGCTTGACCGATGGTTGAAATTGACTTACAGAAAATAACCTATGAGATGATTCCCAATGGAACTTGGAAATATGATGGAGTCTTCTGGCAGGCACTGGAGTATGGTACAGTAGGTTTTGATGGTAAGGATTTTTATTTTCCAGATTCTCTATCACGGAAAGAGAAGAAATACGCTGAGGACAAAATCAGGTTTATTCTTGGCTTGGGCACGAATCTTGATGAATTCTACAGTCAGATTGAAGACTCAAAGTTTGCATTTTTAGTTGATGAGTTCTGGGGTTTAACTGTTCCCGCTTCTCCTTACAAATATCAGGCTCTCGTTGAGGTAATTGCCCAACAGCAGATTTCCTTTGAATTTGCTAAAAAGACGATTGCAGGGCTTGTAAAATTAGCCGGCAAAAAACAGGGGAGCCTCTACATCTTCCCGAAACCCAAGGATATAGCCAGATTATCCATTGAAGAGCTGAAAAAGGCAAAACTTGGATACAGAGCGGAATACATAAGAAATCTCACCGATCTAATAATCAAAGGGGAACTCAAACTCGATCTGGAGGAAATGAATGAAGAGGAGGGGATAAGATACCTTACAAAATTTAGAGGCATCGGAAAATGGACAGCGGAACTTTTTTTAGCATATGGCCTGCGGAAAAATATTTACCCCGCAGGTGATCTGGGGCTTAGAAGGGGGATAGCAAAGATTTTTAACAGAAGGGTTAAAGAAGTTAAGGAGAGAGACGTCAGGGAGATTCTTGAGCCGTATGGAGAGTGGAAGAGTTTGCTTGCATTTTATATCACATGCTATGATAGGAAAACTGAAAATGAAAAGAGGAGAAGATGACAATGGAATTTTTAGAGATTAGAGTTCCAAAGGATGTTTTTAGAGAGCTGAAAGGCAGGGATATTGAAGCACTTATCAAAGAATCCCTTCAGAAGGCCGAACTAACTCTTCAGGCTGAAGAAGAGGAATTTTTGAAGAAGAAGAGGAAAAAACTGAAAGAACAGCTCAAGAAGATGGAGGAAGAATATGGTGAACTTCTGGAGTTCTACCACAAAGCTCTGAGAGATAAGAAGTTTATGCTGGAAAAAAGAGACGAATTCAAAAGGGAAAACAGGGAACTTAGAAAGGAACTGGAGGCGAAAAAACGTGAGACTAAGAGTAAAGCCTGAAAAAGGCTTTGGAAAGATCGAGGTTGAAATTAGTGATGAGCTCTGGAGAGAGGTTAAAGGGATAGGAGAAAAATATAACAGATCCCCCGAGGACGTTCTTAAAATGATTCTTAAGGGTAAATTTAGGGAACCGGGTGGAGAATACAACTCTCTGAGAGAGGAAATTAGAACTCTGGAGAAAAAGGTCTGGGAGCTGGAGAAAAAGTGGGCTCCGCTCAGATACAAGGCATATGGAGTCAGCGAAGATAATAAACTTCTGGCAATCGAGCTTGCCAGTTTGATGGCCGAGAATTTTCAGCTTAAAAGGTTTTTAAAGAAGAAAACCAAAGCAAGTTCTGAGCTGAGAAGGCTTATCTCGTATTACATCCAGTGAAGCTCTGGCGGATGATGATCACTTCGGTTCGGATTGATGAAGAACCCTATGAGCGCTGACGCCTTATTTGAATGTCAGGAGTGTGATGACTATGATGGGTTTAGCCGAGATCGAAAGAAAAGCCTTTGATTTAATGGCAACTTCTATCAGGAAATACGAATTTCTAAATAGATGGGAATTAGAGAGCAAAACCATAGCGCTTCCATTCCAGAGAGAAGCTGAGCCGAATACACTGGTAGTTTTTTCAGAAGAGATAGAGGTTCCTAACGATGGCCTCAAGTGGTTCTTGAAAGTTTCTATGGAAGGAAATGCTTTAGTAAAACTTGATGGCATGGCATATGGAACAATAGATGATGTTCACACTTACATTCCAATCCGCCCTGGGAGGCACAGGCTTGAGCTCGTGGTGTCCCCTTTGACAATGTTTGGATACCACAAATGGCGTATTAAGATTGATTATGCGATGCTCGTTGGAATTATGTGGGAACCCTACGTTCTGGCCCAAAGACTGCTTGACTTAGTGAGCTTTATTGAAGTGCTCCAAGAGAATGACTTAAAAGAGGCCTTAATGAAGGAGCTCTCGGATATCCTCATTCGAGTTAAGAGTGTTCCGAGTATCAACCAAATTACCCTCCTTAGAATGCTCCTCCATGACGGTGGGTTGGGAATCAAAGAGCTCAAAATTGGACGCTTTGATGTGAGGGAGATCAGACCTGACTATATGTTTCTCTCTGCAGTGTATGGAATTGGGATTATGAAAGGGAAAGTCGAGGATATTGCCCAGCCAAAGAGAGAACACTACTTGAGGGAGATTGAGAGAATTCTTAAAGAGCTCGAACAAGCACTCACCAGATTAAGGAGAACATTCCCAAAAATCGGCAGAGCGTATGCTTTTGCTCATTCTCACATAGATGCTGCTTGGTTATGGACATATGCCGAAACAAGGCAGAAGATTCTGAGAACTTTTTCAACAATTGAGAGGCTCATGAGAAGGTACGGAATTACATATCTCCAGAGCTCGGCTCAGTACTATGAATGGCTTGAGGATCTTAACAAAGAACTCTTTGAGAAAGTCAAAAAGTATGTCAGTGAAGGAAAATGGATACTGGCCGGAGGCATGTGGGTCGAAAGCGATGTTCAGCTTATAGATGGTGAATCCCTTGTGAGGCAGTTCTTATATGGCCAAAGGTACTTCCTTGAAAAATTCGGGAGAATAGCAAAGATAGGATGGCTTCCTGATACCTTTGGATTTTCAGCTTCTCTGCCACAGATAATGAAGAAGAGTGGAATCGAAGTCTTTGCTACGTATAAGATTCTGTGGAACGAGAGAAACGAGTTTCCCTATCATGCCTTTATATGGAGAGGCATTGATGGGACAGAGATTCCCGTTCATCTTATGATGAGTTATAAATCCTCAATGACAGCCAAAAGCCTCTACAAACAGTGGAAACGCTATAAAAACAAATATGAAGTTCCATTCCTGCTCTATGCATACGGATACGGCGACGGAGGTGGGGGAATTACATGGGAAATGGTTGAGATGATGAAGTACATGAACAAGGTTCCCCACATCCCAAAGATAGTCAAAGGTTATGAGGATGAGTATATGGCAGAGCTTAAATCGTGCATAGATAGAATGCCCACATGGGAGGGTGAACTCTACGTTGAGGTGCACAGGGGGACTTATACAACGAACCTTAAGATGAAGAAGTATATGGCAGACGCTGAATCAGTTTTAAGGAGCGCTGAAATCTGGAGCTCGATAGCTGAAATGCTTGGACTGTTTGAATATCCAAAAGAAAAGATTGAAGAGCTTTGGAAGAGGGTTCTGCTTCATCAGTTTCATGACGTTTTGCCCGGTTCATCAATAAGAGAGGTTTATGATGAAGCCATTGGAGACCTAAATGAGGTAATCAGAGAGTCCGAGGGGATAATTCGAAATGCACTGGAGAAAATCGCCGAAAAGGAGGGTAATCCCCTGATATTCAATGATTTACCTTGGGAGAGAAAAGAAGTAGTTGAGGTAAATGGAGAATACTACCTCATTGAGGCTCCACCTCTCGGCTGGAATGCCCTTGAACCGATTGAAGCTAAGAAAGGGGTTGAAGTCAAAGAGAAGGAAGATAGGATAATACTTGAAAACGAACATTTGAGGGCGGTTATAAATAGGGATGGAGAGCTGGTTTCTCTCTACGACAAAGAGAATGGGAGAGAAGCGTTAAGAAGCACCAGCAACGTCTTAATGGCCCACATAGACACTCCGGGTATGTGGGATGCCTGGGATATAAACGAGGACTTCCTGATTCAAGGTGAGAAACTCAAAACCATTGAAGAGGTGAAGGTAGTTTATCAGAGCCCTCTGATTGCAATTGTAAAAGTGGTTAAAGGGTACAGTACTTCGAGGGTGATCCAGTTTATAAAGCTTCGCAAGGAATCGAAATTGCTGGAGTTTGAGACCAAAGTCGACTGGAAAGACAAGGAAATTCTGCTTAAAGCATGGTTTAACTTCAACACACACAACTGGAGCTCCTTCTACGATATCCCCTATGGCGTAATAGAAAGACCAGCCGTAAGGAACACCCCATGGGAGCAGGCTAAATTTGAGGTTCCAGCTCTGAGATGGGCAGATGTCTGCGATGGAGACTATGGAGTTGCTGTAATCTGCACATCGAGGCATGGCTACACAAACTGGGACTCAAAGATTGGACTCAGCCTGCTTAAGTCCCCAATATATCCAAATCCATGGAGTGACTTAGGAGAAGGTGGATTTACATATTACATCTATCCTCATAGGGGAGATTGGTTTGATGGGGAGGTTTATAAGAGAGCACTGGAAATCTGGTCAAAACTCAGGGTTGTTAAAGCAGAGAAGAGTAAAGAAAAAGCTAAGGGGTTTAGCTTTATAGGAACAGATGCGGTAGTTGGCGCGTTGAAGAAGGCGGAAGATGGAAATGGATATATTCTAAGGCTGTACAATCCATCAAAGGAAGAGCTTGAGGTTGAACTGCCAAGAGAAGGTATTGAAATAGACATGATTGAGCTCAGGGAACTTGGAAAGGTTGGCAAAAAAGTTAAGCTAAAGCCCTTTGAGATTAAAACAATCAGGATTTCTTAATCTTTCTCTTTCTGCTCTTCCTTCTTGGGAGTAACTTAACAGGACTCCCACAATCAGGACAGATGCCTCCCGGCGGCTCACGCTCAAATTTCTTGTTGCATCCAATACACACATATTTCCAGCGGATTACTTTTCTTATGCCCCGTTTAAGTGTTTTAAACCTTACTCCAAGAATTTTGGCAATATTCTGGAGATTGTAATCATCAGTAAAAAGGACAGCTTTTAGTTCATAAGCAAGTGCAAGAACTTCAATGTCTGCTTCGCTTAGCTCATCCAATTCTCCAGTCTCGAGGGCTTTCGTTTTGACAGCTTCAATACTCTCTTCGGAAGGCATCAGGACTTTTACTTTGCCAGCGCTGATTAAACTCTCTAAAAAAAGCTTTGACTCAGGGTCTTTAACCTCCTCAATTATCTTAGGTGTCGTGTAGCCTTCAACATCAATCCCCTGAATGAATATTGCGGCATCAATGACGAGCATGATAGAAGTTCACCATTGGGGTTAAAGCTTTTGGGGAAATTAGAAAAATGGAAGAAATATGCTAATGCTAAAACTCCTCAATCTTTCTGAATTTATTCCGTGGAGACATGAAAGCAACTTTGCTGTGGCTTAAACCTGATAAAACAACTGCAGCTGCTGTATATATCGCAGCTCTGAGCGGCTCGATTATTGGGACATGCACTCCAAGTTCTGTGAAATGTGTTTTTATTGCATCTACCAGTGGTGACATCCCGGTACAGCCTAAGACTACCGAATATGCTCCATCTTCAAGAACAGCTTTTTCTGCCGCTTTAACGGCTTTTTCCACTGTTAGCTCTGGGTTGCTTTCCAATTCCAATACAGGTATATGAATAGTCCGTATTGATGCCAAATTTTGAATTAGGCCGTACTTCATAATCAATGATCTAATCAGATGCTCTGTCTCGGGAAGTATATTTATAACTGAAAACCTGCCTGCAAGTTGGGATGCCATATGAATTGCAGCTTGATTTGCTCCGATTACAGGTATCTCGACTAATTCCCTCGCAGCGTCGAGGCCAGGATCACCAAAACAGTCGAGGACTACGGCATCATAATCATTCTCTTCAGCCCACTTGACTTTCCTGAGAATGTATGGAACGTTTAATGCTTCGTCATAGTTACTCTCGATAGAGGCTGTCCCCTTGTCGATACAGGCAACTTCAAGTCTTATTAACCCTTCCGTTTTTTCATCGAGGATTTTTCCAAGCTTTTTCCTGTCCTCAATAGCCCCTGCTATACCTTTAGTTTCGATGACTGGAACCAGATCGAGTATCCTTATCCTCATGTCCTCTCACCAATCACTCTGTAAAGGATGTAGTAGATTATCATTGCTGTGATTATGCCGTTTATTGGGGCTATTCCCCATGAAATCTTTATTGCAGCTAAAGAACCCAGAATCCACGCTACAATGCCAGCCCAGTTTACGCCCGGATACTCCTTCCAGTTCTCTGCCTTTGCTCCTCTCATTATCCAGTAGTCTGCTATTAGGACACCTGCAACTGGGGGTATTGTTGCGGTCAGTATAGTGAGCCACTTAATAAAGTAGTTTAATATTCCTGCAACTGCCAGAATTGTCCCCAAAAGTCCGGCAACTGCTGTAGCCAGAGCTCTCTTTTCTCCAGAGAGATTAAACATGTTTGTGATGGCTAAACCACCTGAATATGCGTTTATGGTGTTTGTGGTCCATGTCGCAAGGATCAGGATTATCAGGGCTATAGCGGATAGCCCCAGCTTTGATAAAACCTGAGTTATATCATAGGTACCTGCTACCACAGACATCACAGCACCCATTGATAGCATTAATATTCCTGCAGGCCACACTCCAAAGACTGAGGAAAGAACTGCATCTTTTCTGCTCTTGGCATACCTCGAGTAATCCGCCGCAATTGTAGCACCTACGGCAAATGTTCCTACCGTCAATGCAATCCCTTGCAACAGAGGGAAGGGGTGGGGAGGTTGATATTTTGACAGGTTCTCAAGTCCGAACTTGGTGAGCGATACATATGTACCATAGAGTGCCAAGATTAAGAGGGATGGAACAGCAACATAGTTGAGGTACTCAAGGGCTTTATATCCAACGATAGCCGTTGTGAGCATTATTATTCCCCATATAAGGGAAGATAGGCTCACTGAAACATTTATTCCCAGCCAGCTTTTGAGAATACTTGAAAATGCTGCACCTGCAATATTTGCCTGAACTCCAAACCATCCGATTAGTGACACAGCTATTATCAGCGAAATCACTATTCTTGCTCCAGTAACTCCAAACGATGCCCTTGCTAAGACTGCTGTGGGCCTGCCTAAATCCGCTCCCTGCATTCCAATGAAAACCATATATGCCACAACGATTGTATATCCAATTATACCGGCGAGTATTGCATTTCCCAAAGGCAACCCTGTAACGAGAGCACCGCCTATCATCAGAGCTGGGATACATATCATCACGCCAGTCCATATCAGTGCGATGCTGTACCATGGACTTCTCTCCTCTTTAGGTATCTCATCCAAAGCATGTTTTTCAACAAATCCTTCATCTGTTCCCATCGTCCTAACCTCCAAAAATTTATCAAAAAAATAAAAATCATGCCTTAAGATACCCTGCAGCTTTCACCCGGATTCTCGTTGCATTTCCCGGCAGATAAGCGAGGGGAATCTCCTCAAAATTGACAATTTCGACTGTATTCGGGTCAGCACCTGCTTTGATAGCTTCTTCAATGGCTTTCTTCTTTGCATCTTCAATCGCTCTCTCTCTTCCCAGCTGTTCAAGAGAATAAACTCTGTCAACCTCTCCACTAACTTGAGCTATCGCTGCGCCTATTGCATTTGCAACATCAAAATTCTGCGGTCTGATGACTTTTGAAGCCCCTTTTATTTTGTTTGAGAGCAAAATACTGCCTCCTCCAACCAGAATAACAGGAGTTGGTTCGGGACTTGTTTTTATCCTGTCGATAGCATCCTCAACCATGGCATCGATTCTGGCGATAGCCTTTGTGATGAGAGATTTGTCCAGATGCTGAACTCTGCTGACATCCCCGAGCTTGTATCTTCCAGCAGCAACTGCAATGTCTGTTGCAGTCAGCGTATTCCCACCGAAAATGAGAGCCTCTTCAACTATTCTGTAACCAACGCTCTCCGGACCAACTCTTACCTCATCTCTCTCAACACTGACTATACTGCCTCCTCCAAGACCTATGGAGATTAAATCAGGCATTCTGAAGTTTGTTCTTACCCCTCCGATTTCCACTGCAACTGCCGACTCTCTTGGAAAACCATTGACTAAAATTCCGATATCCGACGTTGTTCCGCCAACATCAACCACAATGGCATTCTTTTCATTTGAGAGGAACGCAGCTCCCCTTAAACTGTTAGTTGGACCTGATGCAATGGTTAAAACTGGATATTTCACTGCATAATCTGCAGACATTAGTGTTCCATCGTTCTGGGTTATGTATAGTTTTGCATGCACTCCTTTCTCTTCTAAAGCATCTTCGAATCCACGAACTGCATTTTTCATTACCTTTGTAACAGCAGCATTCAGTATTGCTGCATTTTCCCTTTCCAGCAAACCAATGCTACCAATTTCATGGGAAAGCGTTATTGCCACCGAATCCTCAAGAGCCTCTTGGAATATTTCGGCAGCTTTCTCTTCATGCTCAGAATTAACCGGTGAGAACACTGAGGAGATGGCAATTGCCTCTATATTTTTGCTTTTAAGTTCATTGGCAATTCTCTTCAGTTCAGACTCATCAAGGGGTGCAATCTCTCTTCCATCGTATTCATGGCCTCCCTGAACAATGTAGACATGCTTCCCCAAATTTTCCCTTAAGTCCTCTGGCCATCCTGTCAGAGGGGCAATTGCTAAAGTTGCAGGCTTCCCTATTCTAATAATAGCAATTTCTGCAAGGTTCTTCCTCTCAACTATAGCATTGGTAGCGTGGGTTGTTCCGAGCATCGCATATTTGATTTCACTGGGATCAATCCCGCTTTCACTCAGGACTTTTTCTAAGGAGTTTAAAATGCCCGTCATGACATCGGGAGTTGTTGGAGACTTTGCCTTTGCCAGTACACTGTTGTTCTCATCCAGAATGACTGCATCGGTGTTTGTTCCTCCAACATCTATACCAAGTCTAAGCGTCATTTACCTCCCTCCATACGCTTTTCAATTGGGATGTAGTCGATATCATAGCCGAAGTACCTCGGTCCTGCGACTTCCAGCCCCTTGGCTGTTCTCCACTTTTCACTGCAGGGTATTCCAATCACGACACCTCTGTAGCCATACCTGAGGCTCTCTGTAGTAATCGGCTTGCCTGTTGTCAGGTCAAGAACAGTTATCAGGTCTGGAACGCTTGCCACTATTCTGCCGTCCAATATTGCGACGAGATTTTCATTCTGAAACTGTATTTTCAATGTGTGTCCTTTATACTCGTCCAATCCTTCGAAAACAGCCTCTCCACGGGCGAATCCTCCAGTAGTTCTCCTTGAGACGTCGATTATTTTGCCCTTGAATATTCTAAATCCACCGGAAACTTCTAAAATGGCATCAATTGGGTCTTCTTTTGATTCTTTGCTTTCTCTTATTGCCTCTCCAAGCTTCTGGGCTAAAGTTAACGTCCCCGGAATAGCGGCTTCTTTTAATTGTTTTCCTGTCATGGCATACAGTGCAATCCATGCCGTTCCTCCAAATTTTATGGTAATGGTTCTCGCCAGCCACTCAGCCCAGTAGTTATCAGCCGCTCTGAGAAGCACTACATTGTCCCTTTCATCGGCGAGAGCCATTGGAGTTGCAGGCACACCATATAGGTGAAACGTTGTCATCTGAAGCTCCGGAAATGCTCTACCCATCCCATCAGCATCCACAACAGGAATTCCCGCTCTCGCACCCACAGCCAGAGGAATTGTGGAGTTGAGACCACCAGCCTCTATAGGGAGCGTTGCATAGACTTCACGTCCAAGATAATCACTGAGAACCTTAAATGCATTCATAACCTCTGTTCCTCGTGGAATCTTCTCAACTATAACAGTAGGAGCCCCCATGCCGGCGGATGGAATCACAAGGGCATCATCCGGAATCTCCCTGGGATTTAAGAGAGTTATCTCATGGCCTTCTTTCAACGCAGAAAGAGCCATTAGCTTTCCTATATAAGGATCACCACCACCTCCTGTCCCAAGGACAGTAGCACCCAAAGCGAGATCCTCGATTGCCTGTTCATCTAAAGTTTTAATTTCTACCACCTCCTCGTTGAAAGTTATCAAATATGGCAAATAACGAATTTAGTTCAACATTTTTATAAATTTTGTTCAAGAATCGTCATTATTTCTGTCCATTAATGGTTGAATGTTCAAAAAATACGTTGATTTTCTAAATACGCTGATGATTTAAGTTATGCATTACAGAATCTTCATGGGGATTAGTGCAAGATTTTTAAAGAAAAACATCAATAATGTTCGGAGATGACACCATGACTGCAGGATTTAAACATGATGTGAATGTTGAAGAACTGAATTTTTGGAAGAGCGTCTTCAGGGGAATTTTGAATGATATTGATATTAGGATATATTTCCTGCTCAGGGATAATGGGAGAATGAGCGACACTGAAATCGCAAGAAAGCTTGGAGTTTCAGCAACAACGATCAGACGGAGGAGAATTGCTCTACAAGAAAAGGGCTATCTTCAGATTCTGGGCATTCTAATTCTCCAAGAACTCCATATGGCATACATGGATGTTCTGGTTAAGTTCAATCAAAACGTGTCAAGTGATGAAATTGAACGATTCATCAGTGATGCTAAAAGGAACTACAGAATATTTGAAATTGCAGAGTATGCAGGCAGGTACGACGTTCTCTTGAGATTTTTTGAGAGGGACATGCATGCTTTAACAAGGAGCATACATGAGTTCATGTCAAGGCATCCATATGTTGATGATTATGAAATCCTGCCAATTACGAGAAGTCCAAAAGCCTTTGCCAAAAAGTTGAAGTAAGAACTACAGATGTTCCTTCATCAAAGCTCCATATTCTTTATATTTTTCCTTTATCCCCAGAGTTTTAAGGGTGAGCCACATAGAAGCCTGATTGCTCGTGATTACTGGAACTCCCAAATCAGTTTCTAATATGTCTATAATCTCAATGCTCCTAAAATTTGTGCAACTTATGAAAATCCCATCAGTGTTTGATGTATAAACGCTCTTAGCAAGCTTATATGCAGCCCATGGCTCCTGTCTCCCAATTTCGATGTTCTTTACCAATCCCAAACCTTTTATTCTAATGACCTCTATGCCGTTATCCTCTAAAAACTGCTTCTCCTTTGCGTTCACCTCATCAATATATGGCGTTGCAACGGCAACTTTAGAGATTCCAATTTCCCTTAAAGCCTCCACCACTGCGGTAGAGGTAGTTACTGCTCTAATCCCAGAGTGTTTTTCAAGTTCTTGAGATATCTGTCTGTCATAGCCTTTGCCCTTCACTAAACTCCCTGTTGTACAGCCATACATTATAATGTCTACTCCAGCGTCTGCCAACCTCTCTGCAGCATCCTTAGCATAAGCTTCCATTTTTATCAAAGCTTCTTCAGTGACATCAGTTAAATTCATTCTTGCCGTGTGAATTGAAACGCCCTTGGGAGCCATTTTCCAGAACTCCGGCTCCATGGTTGTGTTGGAGGAAGGAACTATTAACCCGATTCTCAACCTCCAGCCGTACATGTGGGGTCACCTCGTTATGAAGAAAGAAAAAGGAGCATCACATCAATCCTAAAGCCTTTAAAATTAGTCTGATACCTAAAACGGTTGCTGTAATTACTGCAACACTACCGAGAACATTGCTTATTAAACCATTTGTATATTCTCCGAGATATTCCTTCTTGTTTGCCGCATAGAGGAGCATCCAAGCTACTATTGGCAGGAGAACACCGTTCACAGCTTGAGCAAAGATTATTGCCTCAATCGGTGACCTCCCTGTTGCGAAAACCATTGTGCCAAATCCGAGACCTGAAAGCATTATGAGCATGAGCCAGAGCCTGAAGTATTTGTCCTTCATATCTCTGGGCAGGCCTAAAGACTGCTGAATCGCATATGCTCCAGCCAAGGGTGCGGTAACTGCAGAGGTCATACCTGCTGCAAAGAGACCAAGAGCAAAAAACACTGCAGCTCCTTTGCCCAACAACGGCTCCAGCTGAACTGCCATATCTCCAGCGGATTTTATTGTTATTCCCTGAGGATGCAGGACAGCTGCAGCTGTTATCAGAATAGCCCAGCTGAAAAGACCTCCGAGAAAGATTCCAATTCCAGCATCCCAGCGCATTATCTTTATGCCTTCCCACCCTTTCCAACCTTTTTCTAAAACTGAGGAGGAGTGCAGGAAGAGATTGTAGGGAACTACTGTTGTGCCTATCAATGCCAGCACTATTGTTAGGGCTCCTCCGGGAATGCTTGGTTTTATTAGGTGCACAGCAACCTGTCCCCAGTCAGGTTTTGCCGCAAACATGTCAATGAGGAATGCAAATCCCATTATCACAACTAAAATCGTTAGAAACTTCTCAACCAGTTTATAACTTCCTGTCCAAAGTAAAATCGTGGCTATAATAGCAATTATCCACAGCCACAGAATGGCAGAGCTACCCAGTATCGCATTCAAACCAATAGCCGCTCCTGTTAAGTTTCCGGTTTGGAACGCTGCGTTCCCAACACCTATTGCCAGAACCACGAGGAGTGCAGCGATCTTATTTACTGTGGGGTTGTTTGAAAGGCTTGTTCTGATAAACTCAGCTAAGGGCTTGCCTGTTGCAATAGCGATTCTTGCAGACATCTCCTGAAGTACAATTGTTGCAAATACCGAGAAAGTCAATGCCCAAAGAAGAACATAGCCATATTTGGCACCTGATGAGGATGTTGTTGTTACTGTTCCGGGCCCTACGAAGGCAGCTGTGACTATTAAACCGGGACCAAGGGCTTTTAATATAGTTTTCCAAGAAACATGTGTATTCTTTTCCATTCTTACACCCCCTGTAAGCCGAAAGCTGGATTTCAAATAGATCATGGGGGAACATATTTTATAACATTTCTGGCATAAAATTGATATAAATCCCACATATTGATACGTTAATGCACATGTATAATGTAAAAATCCTGCATCCATAAATGCATGGACTCACACATAGGACTTTTAAGTTAGTTGGAATCTATAGTATCTTGGTGATGCTCATGAAAGTTGACCTCAATTCTGATCTCGGCGAAAGCTTTGGAAGATACAAACTCGGCATGGACGAGGAAGTCATGAAATACATCACATCAGCCAACGTTGCATGCGGCTGGCACGCTGGAGATCCATTGGTAATGAGAAAAACCGTAAAGCTTGCAAAAGAAAACGGCGTTGAAGTGGGTGCTCACCCAGGCTACCCAGACCTCATGGGCTTTGGTAGGAGATACATGAAGATAAGGAGAGAAGAAGCGAGGAATTATATTCTTTACCAAATTGGAGCTTTATATGCATTTGTTAAAGCTGAGGGCTTAACTTTGCAACATGTTAAACCCCATGGAGCTCTCTATAATGCTTTAGTCAAAGATGAAGAGCTTGCAAGGGGAGTTCTTGAGGGGATAGCAGATTTTGACAAAAAGCTGATTTTTGTGGGGTTATCACTCTCAAAACCCTTGGAGATTGCCGAGGAGATGGGGCTTAAAGTTGCCCATGAGGTCTTTGCCGATAGGGCTTACAATCCAGATGGAACCTTAGTTCCAAGGAGCAAAGAGGGTGCAGTAATTCACGATAAGGAGCTTATAGCGGAAAGAGTAATTTCAATGGTCAAGGATGGTGGCGTTAAAGCAATCAACGGTGAGTGGATTGAGCTTAAAGCTGATACAATTTGCGTTCACGGGGACAATCCAAAAGCTCTTGAGATTACAGCATACATTAGAAAGCGCTTAGAGGAAGAAGGAATCAAGATTGTGCCAATGATAAACATAGTGTAGCAATAAATTTTAAGGAATATGAAGACAACCTGTTGGAGGGAAAATTATGGGTGTGGTAGAAGCAATTTACGAAAATGGTGTGTTTAGACCTCTCAAGAAAGTAAAGGCACCAAAAAGAGTTAAGCTGATAATACTCAAAGACTTTGAAAGGGACTTAGAGGAAGTTTTTGGCATCCTCAAAGAGGACATAGACATCAAAAAACTCAGAAGTGAGTGGGATAGGGATGTATTTAGTTGATACCGATGTTATAATTGACATTCTCAGAGGCGTCAAGGGGTCAAAGGAGTTTCTGCTGGATTTATCAAAGGAAGGACTCTTTCTTTCAGTAATCAGCATGGCGGAAATATTTTCAGGGAAGGAGACAAGGGATCCAATAAAACATGAAAAAATACTGAGGTTTCTCTCCCATTTTGAAGTGGTACCTTTAACTCAAGAAATTGCTATTCTGGGAGGAGCAATAAGAAGGGACTACCAAATCGGCTTGGCTGATGCATTGATTGCTGCGACTGCAATTCACAATGGATTAACGGTGGTAACCCACAACACAAAACATTTTGAGAGAGTTGAAGGTTTGAAAATTTTAAAACCGGACTACAGGTGATTTCATGTTCCCTCAGTTCAAGCCTGCAGGTGACTCTGCTTTAGTTATTATTTTTGGAGATAGAATAGATGAGGGAATTAACAAAAAAGTCCATGCAGTTGCCAATGCCATAGAAAAGACCTCTCCAGACTGGCTTATTGAAGTTGTTCCCACCTATACAAGCATCTATGTGTATTATGACCCACTCAAGCTCGGCTATCAAGAAGCCCTCGATACCATTAAGCCTTTCCTCTCAGCGGAACCAAAAGAGGAAAAGCCAAGGATTGTAGAAATTCCGACGGTCTATGGTGGAGAATTTGGACCAGATATTGAGTTTGTGGCACAGCACAATGGCTTAACTATTGATGATGTCATCGAAATTCACTCAAAGCCACTCTACAGAGTTTACATGCTTGGATTTACGCCGGGATTTGCTTATCTTGGGGGAATGGATGAAAGGATTGCAACTCCTCGTTTAGAAAAGCCACGCTTGAAAGTGCCAGCGGGGAGTGTTGGCATAGCCGGGAAGCAGACAGGGATTTATCCCATAGAAAGCCCCGGCGGATGGAGACTGATTGGGAGAACACCGCTGAGACTTTTCACTCCAGAGAAAAATCCACCAACTCTGTTACAGCCGGGTGATTACGTCAAGTTCGTACCGATAAGTGAGAAAGAGTTTTGGGAAATTTATAGAGAGAGTGGGGCGAACAGAAATGATTGAGCTCATTAATGTTCCATCCCTCACTACAATCCAAGACCTTGGAAGATACGGCTACCAGAAGTTTGGAATCCCCGTTAGCGGAGTCATGGACGAAGTGAGTGCGCGCTTGGCTAACTACCTTGTTGGGAATCATGACAACGCTCCCTTAATCGAATTTGTCTTAAAAGGTCCCACGATAAGATTTCGCTCCTCAGCAGTTTTTGCAGTTGCTGGAGATGTTGAAGTCAAGCTCAATGGGGTTCCTATTGAGCCTTGGCAGAGCCATTGGGCTAAGCGGGGAGATGTTCTTGAGATAGGAACTCTAAAGAGCGGGGTTTATGGATATGTAGCATTCGCTGGTGGAATTTTATGTGATAAAATCCTCGGAAGCTGCTCAACTTATTTGAGGGCAAAGCTTGGGAGAGCTTTGAAGCAGGGAGATAAGCTCAAGCTTGGATATGCAATTCTGACAGGGAAAGAAGGGAAAGTTCTGCCAGAACCATTAATCCCACGCTACTCAAACGAAAGCGAAATTAGAGTGATTCTGGGCCCTCAGCTTGAGCATTTCACAGAAAAAGGTATTGAAACCTTTCTAAGCTCAACTTATGAGGTCACGCCAAATTCAGACAGAATGGGCTACCGCTTAGAAGGTCCAGAGATAGAGCACTCCGAAAAAGGGGCGGACATAATCACCGATGCAATTCCTTTGGGAGCTATTCAGGTTCCAGCCAACGGGAAGCCAATAATCATGCTCGCTGACAGACAGACAACGGGAGGTTATGCAAAAATTGGGGTAGTTGCAAGAGTTGATGTGCCAAAGGTTGCCCAGACGAGAGCGGGAGGAAAGCTGAGGTTTAAAGCAATAGATGTGGAAGAAGCACAGCAATTATTGGAAAGAAGGGAGAAAACACTAAAAGCAGTTGA
>CAZAPD010000056.1:0-40880 GCA_964487115.1 uncultured Thermococci archaeon
GTACCTTCTATTAGGGGTACTAAGGGTGTAATGAGTACGTATATCCTTTCAGAGCTCCAAATACCAGAATAAAATGGAATTGGAATGTGGAACAGTATCTTGTTAAAAACCAAGAATATTATGTACAAAATGGTTACGCTAATAGCCTTTGGACACGGGTTCTCATGTTTCAACACATATAACATCCCGACAATAAAAAAGATTCCCAAGATAATCTGTCCTCCGCTAATGAATGTACTGCGCAGGATATCTCCAACCCACAGTAAATTGTCTTTAAATGCATATTCGGGGACATTAAACGACGCTGTATAATGCATGATATGAAGGTGCATCGGATATTCAAGGATGTAATATGTCAGAAAGCTTACAGCTGCTTGAGAAAGGAATATCACAATGGCTTTAATCTGAAGCTTTTTCTGCTTTATAAGAAGTATTAAAACCTCAAAGAGAGCATAGGCTTCAAAAGCAAGATACACATAGGGATGAATAAAGAGAACCGCTGAAATCACCAGAATAGTAAGCGCTACGATGTTTTTCTTGGGATTTTTCAGGGACAGGGTGTAAAGTGAGAGAGCCGCCAGAAATATGTAGTAGTCTAAGAATTGGTGAAGTAGGGAATAGTTAAGATAGTAATAGTACAGATAGGAAATAGGTGCCAGAATTGCTGAGAATACAGCAATCTTACTGTTTCTGAACAAGCTCCATGTGGCAGCATAGGTACCCAGTGGAATGAAAATCCATGTAAAGATTTTTACTATCAGCATGGCCCTGGCGATATTTATACCGGTGGCAGTTGCCAAGAAAACGATGATTGAATGATATCCAGCGGGATAAGTGGTTATACCATGAAATCCAAGAGGGGCGGTTTTTATAAAGAGAGTATCCTCCTTTAGGATTTCTAACGCTTTATATGCATGGAAAACCGCATCACGTCCGACAGCTCCGGGATAAGCCGGAACTCTGAAAAAAGGTATCTTGATGATGAATGACAGGAAGATGGCAGTGAAAATTCCTATGATCGTGACTTTATCCGTATCAATTCCCGGTTCTAAAGTAGTTGAAGAGATAAAAATAGATATACCTACTATTAGAATCGCCAATATTGGATATGCAAACGTTAATGAAAGATTTAACCAGCTTAGGATGTGCATTAAAAATATTACAATTCCAAATCCCAGAGCGGGCGAAACTGCAAGTTTGAAAATAATACCTATATTCCTGTCTCCACTTATGATTAGAAATCCAAGATACCATGGGAGCAGTAGTGTGAGATAGGGTATTGTTTTTGACAGCATGATTATACAGAGGGTTATGATAAGATATCGAAACCTTGATATTTCAGCCATAAGACAACCTCCACAGACTGGAGAATCAAGTTGGCTCAGCCTTTAACTTCATCATAGTTCAGCGCAATTCGCTCTCTTCATCGCCCGAATCTACCCTCCCTTTGTTGCCTCTTAAAAGTAACTATGCAAAAAAGCTTTAACCTTTGCTGTCTAAAGCTCTTAGGGGTGATTGGTAATGGGGTTATTTTCTTTTGGTTCTAAAAAGGATAAAGTACGAAAAATGTTAGAGGATAATCAGATAGAGGTTGTAGTGGACCAAGCGATGAGGGATAACAAAATTGTTAATGCATTGTTTGAACTTCTAAATGAAAAGAACCCGGGTATAGTTGGAGATTCATTATTGGCTTTAACGGATCTCATGGGGAAAAATAAGGATGTGTTAATGCGGAATCTTAAAAAGGAGAACGTTTTAAAATGTTTTAGCCTTATTAAGGCGAGAAATCCATATGTAAAGGAAAATGCAATGATGTTTTTGGGATTCCTGATGAGAGAAAATCCTGAAATTTTCATGAACTTTAGAAAGGAGGTTATCCAGGGAATTAAAGAGACCATAGAAACAGGCGATAAAAATGACAAAGCTTTTGCTCTACTGATGATAAGAGAATTTAAGCTATCTGAATTTAAGTCTCAAGTTGAAGAGTTGGTTAATGCGGAAGATAAAGTTATTTTACCGTTTGAAGGTATGAAATGGGTTCCATTAGGTGATATTGCAAAAGAAACTTTGGAAAAACTGCGATGATGAGGGGGTTACCATGATTAACATCTTGATTTTTTTCATATTGGTGGCTGTGGTTGGATATCTAATAATGAAGTTTGTATGGCGGGTTATTAAGTTTCTTGCAGCAAATACGATAATTGGTTTAATCCTTCTTGGAATTCTAAATTTCCTTGGCATAACGCATATTGAGCTTAATCTTTTGAATCTGCTTATAATAGCGGTTGGAGGGATTGTTGGGGTTTTTATTTTGGTAATACTTTCATGGCTTTAACAGCTATCTAAATCTTTTTAAATCCCGTCGATTTCCTTTTTTACAGTGAGCCAAGGGGCGAGTTTAGGGGTGATGGTCATGTCTCACAAATCAGCTGAAATGTATGAGCTTAAAAAGAAGGTGGAAGAGCTTAAAAAAATTAGAGGGCGAGCTACAGAGCTTGTTTCTCTTTACATTCCCGCAGGATATGATATAAACAAGGTCATGCAGCAGCTTAGGGAGGAGTATGGCACTGCACAAAACATTAAATCGAAGAGCACGCGAAAAAACGTCCTTGGAGCCTTGGAGAGAGCGATGCAGCATCTCAAACTCTACCGACAGACCCCACCAACAGGACTTGCTTTATTTGTCGGGAATGTTAGCGAACAGGAAGGGGTGAGTGATATTCAGCTAACAGCAATAATACCGCCGGAACCTCTCAGAGTAAGGCTCTATCGATGTGATCAGACGTTTATAACGGAACCCTTGGAGGAAATGTTGAGGGTAAAGGAAGCTTATGGCCTCATAACCGTAGAAAAGAATGAAGCGAGCATTGGACTCCTTCGAGGGAAGAGGATAGAAGCCATTGAGGAGCTAACGTCAAATGTTCCCGGAAAGACAAGGGCTGGAGGTCAGTCTGCAAGAAGATATGAGAGGATCAGAGAGCAGGAGACCCATGAGTTCATGAAACGTATTGGAGAGCATGCTAACAAAGCTTTTCTGCCACTTCTTGAGGCCGGAGAGCTTAAAGGTATTATAATTGGTGGTCCTGGACCTACTAAGGAGGAATTTGTAGAAGGAGATTACCTCCATCACGAGCTCAAGAAAAGAATAATTGGGGTCCTCGATATCAGCTACAGCGGGGAATATGGTCTTAAAGAGCTTGTGGATAAAGCAAGCGATATACTCAGAGAGCATGAGGCAATAAAGGAAAGAAAGCTAATTCAGGACTTTTTCAGACATCTTGTCAAGGATACAGGTATGATAACTTATGGTGAGCGTGAAGTTAGAAAAGCTCTTGAACTTGGAGCTGTTGACACACTGCTTCTTAGTGAGGGGTATGATAGGATTAGGGTTAGAGCTAAATGCAACAATTGTGGATGGGAAGAACTAAAAACAATGAACGAGCAGGAATTCCATATATACAGAAAGAAACTTAAGTTATGTCCCAAATGTGGCAGTCAGAATCTGACATTCGAAAAGTGGGATGTTGCAGAAGAATTCATAAAGATGGCAGAGGAAAGTGGAGCCAACGTTGAAATTATATCCTTAGACACGGAAGATGGTCAGCAGTTCTATCGGGCATTTGGTGGACTCGGAGCTTTCTTGAGATACAAGATTCACTGAAGAACTTCTTTTAGTAGCTTCTCTATTTCTTCTTCGACTTCTTTTCCGTCCATTATATATGGGGGCCTGAGAATGGGCTTTACTGAGAAGCCTCGGATGTTCATCGCAAGCTTTATTGCCGAGCCAAATGAGGATGCAATGTTGTAGACTCTTGAAAGTTCAGTCAGTTTCTGGCAGTATATCTGAGCTTTTTCAAAATCCTTCTCCTCAAAAGCTCTGAAAAGTGCGAGGTGTATTTCAGGTGCAAAGTTTGCACATGCCATTATTCCGCCATCTCCACCGAGTATGAGTGTATTCAGGAAGTGCTGATCAAGACCTGTGAAGACCCTGAAGTCTGATCTTTCACCTTTGACATTGAGGATAACATCCCTAACGTGGTTTATGCTGTCTACCGTCTCTTTTACACCGGCGATGTTTGAATACTCAACTGCAAGGTGTTTTATCAAGGAAATTCCCATTGGGTTGGCACAGCTCGGAATGTTGTATAGGATTATGGGAATCTCAGTTTTCTCCGCTATCATAGAGTAGTGCCTGAACAGAGCATCATCGCTCAGTGGACAGTAATAGGGTGGGGCTATAACAACATAATCGGCGCCAATGTCTTGAGCGTGTCTTGTTAATTCGATAGCCTCAAATGTGTTGGTTGATGCAGTTCCAACAAGGTAAAAAGCCGAAGTAACAAGCTCTCTACCCTTTTCCGCCAACAATATACGCTCATCGTTTGTTAAACTTGTAAATTCACCTGTTGTGGCATTTATAAAGATTCCGTGAACCCCCGTCTTTTGGAGATATTCCAAATGTTCTTCAAAGGCTGCAAAATCAATAGAGTAATCCTCATTGAACGGAGTAACCAATGGTACTATAACCCCACGCATAGAATCACCGAATAAATTAAAGGGGAGGGTATTTTAGGTTTTTCTCACATCTTTTCAACGGCTTTGATCCCCATGAGTTCAAGTACATTTTTCAAAACCTGTTTTGTTGCCATAACAAGGAGCAATCTCTCCTCCCTGATACCTTTCTCTGCCTTGAGAACTGGAGACACCATGTAGAATCTGTTAAATGTGCTTGCAAGCTCATTGGCATACCATGCAGGCAGGTGGGGCTTGATGTCTCTTCCCGCCAGTTTAATAATTTCCGGAAACTTTGCCAGAAGTTTTATGAGCTCCTTCTCTTTGTCGTTCAATTTTGCAAAGTTAGCCTTTTCAAGGAGAGCTTCAATCCTGATTTCAATACCCTCCTCTTTTGCCTTCCTCATAATGGATGAGCACCTGGCGTGGGCATACTGTATGTAAGGAGCACTTTCTCCCTCGAAGTTCAGAACATCTTCCCAGCGGAAGGTGATTATTTTTTCAGGTGAGTACTTAATCATGTTATATCTTATAGCTCCGACACCAACTGCCTCGGCAATTTTTTCCTTTTCCTCTTCGTTTAGGCTTGGATTCTTTTCCTCGACCAGTTTTCTGGCTCTTTTGACAGCTTCGTTAAGAACTTCATCAACTGTAAAACCAACCCATGTGCCTTTTCTTCCGCTGAAACTGCCCTCCGGCCTGACCACATGCTCATATGCCAGATGGTGGAAGTTCTCTGCTTCATTTTTGTATCCGAGGAGCTTGAGTGCATACCTAACTGCCTGCTGGGGATATTTCTGCTCGGCTCCTATGACGTTGATTACAATATCCGCATTCCCAAACCTTCCCATCATTTTCTCCCCATCTTTAGAAGTTGTCCATGTTTCATGCTTGTTCCGCTTATCCCAGATTTTATACAGCATGTCTGCCTTCAAAAGACCAAATTTCCACATGTGATATGCTATGTCCTTGCCTGTGTATGTTGCTGTCCCGTCACTCCTGATGAGAACCATATCTGGATTCTCCATATCTGGGAATAATTTGCTGAGCTTCATTATGAATGCTCCCTTGTATTTGCCGTCTTTAGCCCATTCAAAGTTGTCGTTCTGCTCTATCCTCGCATAAGCTTCCTCAAAAATGCCGCTTTTCACTATATCACTTTCCCAGCTTAGGAGGTCATAGTTTATGTTTAGTCTGTATGTCGTTTCCATCTGTGCCCTGACACATGCTTCGGCCAGATTTCTGCCTTTTTCAGCTGTCTCACTTTCTCCATGTTCCAGCTCTTTCATTACTTTCCGTATTTCCCTTTCGACTTCTGGGTTTTTCTCAAGCATCTTGTGCACTTTCACATATAAGAGTCCCAACTTATGATCAAGCTTGTCAATATTTGACTTTATCCCATCTATCCCAAGGGTTATGTAGCCCCAAAATACCTGAGCAAATTGGACGCCGAGATCATCTATATAGTTCTGCACCTCAACTTCATATCCCAAGGCTTTCATAATCCTTGCCATAGTATCCCCTAAGATGGAGTTTCTGGCATGCCCCATGTGGAGTGGCTTTGTGGGATTTACCGATGTGTGCTCTACGATAACCTTCTTTCCTCTTCCAATGAAGCTTTCTCCGTAGGAATCTCCTTTTTCAAGGATTTCCTTAACAAGTTCCTTTCCAAAAACCTCATAGTTTAGGAAAAAGTTTATGTATCCCGCTCCAGCAACCTCAACCTTCTTTATACTTGCAGGCAGTTTTTCTTTTATTCTCTCCGCTATCTCTTGGGCAATTAACCGAGGAGCTTTTCTAAAGACTCTTGCGAGCTGAAAAGACACGGCAGTCGCAAAGTCACCGAATTCCATGCTGGGAGTATCATCAAAGAGTATCTCCCCTTCCCAAGTTCCTCCTTCCTTTTCCAGCATCTCACGGATAACATCCTCAATGATGAGCCTTATGCCATTTTTCACGTCTTCATATGCCATTCCCATCACCTGAGCAGAGTTGGGATTAACCTTTAAAAAGTTCTCCGCTTTAACATAGTTGGGGGATAAGTCATGAAACATCATATGGGTGAGCACAAGGCTAAGAAGGGTCTCATAAGGATTGAGATTGACGAGGAAAATGGGGTTGTGGAGGATATAAAAATTACCGGAGATTTTTTCATATACCCCGAGGGGACGATAGAGGAGCTTGAGAATAAGTTGAAGCATCACAGGATTGAAGAGCTTGAGCATTTGGTAGATGACTTTTTTGCCCTTCGTATGGACATTGAGATGCCTTACATGAATGTGGAGGACTTCAAGATAGCTCTTAAAAACGCTCTCCGCAGGAATAATAGGTGATAGCATGCTGAAACGAGCGAGTCCAAAAAGAATTTTTGGCATGTTAGTAGCTCTGTTCCTACTTTCGATATTTGTTGGGCTGTTTGTAGCATTTAAATCTCCTCAGATGGCTATGAATGTTGTTCATAAAATTGCAGCAAACTTTGGAATTCCATCTCCTGAGCCTTTTGAGAATTTTCAGAAGATCTTTCTGAACAACATTGTAGTAGCGTCTCTGATAACCATTTCGGGCATATTTTTCGGTCTCGGTCCTCTGTTTTTTATTTCGTTCAATGGGTTTATAGTGGGAATTGTATCCGGAGCTGCCTATTCTACCGGTAGAGCATCTGCAGGGAAGATTTTATTGGCATTGCTTCCGCATGGTATTGTGGAAATCCCAGCTATCATATTGGCTGGAGTTGGGGGCGTTTTATGGTACAAGGAAATATCAATAGGAGAAGGCAGCGCAGGAGAAAGATTCAAAAGAGGGGCTGTAAAAGCCCTAAAGCTGCTTTCAATTTCAGTAATTCTTCTTTTTATCGCCGCCATCATTGAGGCCTACATAACTCCAAGGATTGTAGGTATTGGATAATTTTTCCCCTTCGACTTCAAATGCCCCACTCTCATCGTAGGCTTCAATCTCCCTTAGGATGACATCTATTGGATTTTCCATACTGGAGATTATTGTCCTTATATGGTTCCTGTAGATGCCATTTCTTTCCATCATCTCAATAGCATGTTTCATGACTTCATGGGGGTTATTGGAGTGGAATTTTATTCCGAGCTCAACGAGCCAGCGGGTAACTGCCAACAGTTTTCCGGGATATGTTGAGATTGTTGGAGTTCCAAGGGCTATGGCTTCTCGGTTCATGGTTCCACCCGCTCCTATCATAAGCTTTGCATAATAGAGGAGGCTCAGACTGTCTATAGCATGCTCTGGCATAATCACATTTTCAAAGTGTTTAAATCTTTTTCGCTGTCCTTCTGTTCTCGGGAAGAGAACTATTGGCATATCTGGCAGGAGCGGGATTATGTCTTCTAGGACACTCCTCTCGGAATCTGTGTTGAAATAGTTGGCTTTGATGGGTTCGGTTCGCATTACAATATAATTATACTTTCTGAGTCCAAGCTCTCTCAGAACTTTTTTGTCCGGGATGAAGCCATAAAGGTGGGCTAATTCCGCAAATCCATTTATCGGCCTCATGCCATTGGCGTCTGCACCACTTCTCAGGAGATCGTAGGCATCGATGGCCTTGGGGTATATGAGCAGGCTTGTGTAAGGTAAAATCAGCTTGTTCTGTCCTATGGCAGTTTCATTATCAACGAAACCTATTGAGGGTATCTGTAGACCGAATGCTACTCTTGGAGCCTCGGCTGAGTGTTTGTATATTGCCAAGTCAGGTTTCTCTTCGATTATGAGTTTGGCAAGCTTGTACTGCCTCTCGGCACTTGCCATGAGCTTGCCTTCTAAAGTTGCTCCCCCATGTCTTCCAATAGTATAGTAGTCCATTCCCAGCATGTCCATTATCTCAGTCAAACCGTCAAACTCCCTCGCGGTGATTAAAATTTCATGACCGTTTTTCTCAAGCTCCCTGATTAAACCCTTAAAGAAGTGAGCATGGGGTGAATTTGTAATATCTATCCATATCTTCATTCTTACACACCATTATACTGAACACTTTTGGACAATAAAAGGCTTTCCTTAAAACGATTGTGGGGCTGTATTTTTCATCTTTTACTTCTATTGCATTTAATGTTTAAACGTTTATCATGCTTTCAGTTGATGAGCTATCTGTCAGAGAGTCAGTTTATATGGGAGCACGGCCTCTTAACATAAACAGAGGAGATCCGTTGAGAGATGGTTAGAAAAGGTTATTATACCTGTTCTGAAATGGTTTCCCGGAAACTCTTAAATTTGAGTTTTACGCTTTACTGGTTGGTGGGGGATATATGAGAGAGAGGATAGAAAACAGAGAAGCAGAGATTGTGGTAATTGGACTGGGATATATTGGCCTTCCTACTGCCATAATGTTTGCCAACGCAGGATTCAAGGTTGTGGGTTATGAAATAAGGCAGGAAGTTGTTAAAAAAATAAATAACGGGAACTCTCATATCATTGAACCCGAGATTGACCATCTCCTCAGGGATGTTGTGGAGAAAGAAATGCTGAAGGCAACATCAAATCCGGGAGAGATTAAAGGGAAGGATATCTACATAATATGTGTCCAGACGCCTCTTAGAGAGGATAAAACCCCAAATTTGCGATATCTTGAGGATGCCGTTAGGACTGTAGCGGAGGTTATGAAAAAAGGTTCCCTCATTGTTATTGAAAGTACTGTTCCTCCTATGACAACCCTAAAAATGGCTGAACTCATTGAGAAACTGAGCGGTTTCAAAGCAGGAAAGGACTTCTACATGGTTCATGCTCCAGAGAGAGTTATGCCCGGCAGGATTTTCAAGGAGCTTGTTTATAACTCAAGAATTTTTGGTGGTATAAATAGAGAAAGTGCTGATTTAGCTGAGTGTCTCTACCGTTCTTTTGTTAAAGGGCAGATATTTAAAACAAACTCAACCACAAGTGAGATGGTTAAACTGATGGAGAATACATTTAGGGATGTGAATATCGCTCTTGCTAATGAATTCGCTTTTCTGGCCCATCAATATGGAGTCGATATATTCAAGGCAATTGAACTTGCAAACACCCACCCCAGAGTCAAGATTCACATTCCCGGAATTGGTGTTGGTGGTCATTGTCTGCCGAAGGATCCCTATCTCCTCCTAAGTTCGGCCAAGGAGGACTTTGGTCTCATACAGAAAGCCAGGGAAATCAACGAAGACATGCCGTTGATGGTCAAAGATTTGCTCTTTGATGCTTTTAAGACGATAAACCTCTCCCCAGAGGAAGCTGTTGTCGTGGTTCTTGGTTTAGCTTACAAAGGAAATTCCGATGATACGAGAAATTCTCCTGCCTATACATTTATTGATGTTGTCAGGGATGATGTGAAAGAGGTCAGGAGCTACGATCCCTATGTAGGGGGCACCCACGGAAGTGTTGAGGAAGCTCTCATGGATGCCGATGCAGTGGTTATCGCAACTGATCACACTGAGTTCAAAACCTTTAACTGGGAGAAGCTTGGAAATCTTATGAGAAACAGGATTATCATTGATGGAAGACATATGATTGAGAATCCTCCGAGAGGATTTATATTCAAGGGAATAGGGAGGGGCGAGTATTGAAACCTGCATTTGTTTTCGGAACGAGGCCCGAGATAATAAAGCTTGTTCCTGTAATCAGAGCATTTGAGGAAAGGGGAATAAAATCTCTTCTTATCCATACAGGTCAGCACTATGATTATGAAATGAGTAAAATTTTCCTTGAGGAGCTTGAGCTTGACAGCATTGATTATCACCTCGAGGTCGGCTCAGGAACTCAGGCGGAGCAGACTGGAATGGCCATGATAAAAATTGAAAAGGTTCTTATGGAGGAAAAACCAGATGTTGTTCTCGTACAGGGTGACACCAACACCGTTTTAGCCGGGGCCTTGGCAAGCGTCAAGCTGAAGATACCGGTCGCCCATGTTGAAGCCGGACTGAGGAGCTTCGACAGAACAATGCCTGAGGAGATAAACAGGATCTTAGCTGACCACGCCAGCGAGGTTCTCTTCGCGCCAACGGAGGAAGCAAAGAAGAATCTTGAAAGGGAGGGCATGACTGAGGGAGTTTATGTCGTTGGCAACACAGTGGTTGATGCCGTCCTTCAGAACGCTGAGCTGGCAGATAGGAAAAGCGACGTCCTCGAAAGATTTGGCCTCAGACCAAAGGAATATGTGCTCATAACTGCACACAGGGCCGAGAACACCGACAGCGGGGAGAACTTAGCAAGGCTCGTAGAGCTTCTTGAGAACCTTCCGATTATGGCCATCTACCCCATGCACCCACGCACGAGGAACAGGCTGAGGGAGTTCGGCCTGTGGGAGAGGGTAAGCTCGATAGGGAACCTGATCATAACCAAACCCCTCGGCTACCTTGACTTCCTCAGACTGGAGAAGAACGCCTTTGCGATAATGACAGATTCAGGGGGAATACAGGAGGAGAGCATAATCCTCAACGTGCCCTGTTTAACCCTCCGCTACAACACGGAAAGGCCGGAAACGATTGAGGCCGGCGGCAACGTCCTTGTTGGTCTCGAAAAGGAGAGAGCGATAGGCTATTTGAAGAGGCTAATGAGTGACAAGGAATTCTACGAGAGGATGGCAAGCGCGCCGAACCCATTCGGCGATGGAAAAACAGGGGAAAGGATAGCGAAAATCCTGCTGGAGCTTTACAAAGAGGGAAAACTAAAGGTGAAGAGCTCAAGATTCATTTGATTCATCGCTTCTGAGGAACTGGCTCAGCTGGGAGGCTATCTCCCTCGCGACCATCTCATAGGGGTTGCCCTCCTTGAGCCTTCCGACCTTTGCCTTTAGGTTCCACCAGTAGGCAACTCCACAGCTTAGGTTTGGAATGTAGTTTTCTGTGAGCCTCTGGGAGCTCATCAGGCAGAGCCTATCGGCGTACTCTGAAATGCTTTTCTCCGATGAGGGAAAGCCCCTGCTCATGAGCTCAGTTGCCGATCTGGCGTCCCCAGCGTAGGAGTAGTAGAGTACCCCTGAGAGGGAAACCTCTCTGTAGAGAATCCTGTTCTCGCTCCCCGCAAGGGGAAAGTATGCTATAACAAGTCTTCCTTTAAGGTCGTATTTCATGACGTTGTCCACGACGATGGGTGTGAGACCCTTCTCCCTAACGACCTCCACGAGGGCCCTTTTGATGTAATCCCTGTATGGTTCTGGGGTCCAGACGGCTATGTAAACCACGTTCGGATTGGCCGGGGCCTTCGTCCAGTTAACACTGTGGTCAACTATGAGCCCGTTGCCCCTCTGGGATGCCCCAGAGTATTCGGAGATAACATAGGAATCGTCGGCTATGGCAATCCCTACGAAGGAGAGCACCACTAGTGTGGCAACCCCCAAGACTAACAGACCGCGTTTCATTCACTCCACCCAAAAATCGTTGGAATGATTACTTTAAAAAGTTATCCAGTTAAACCTCAGTCCCAATGTAAATCCCGTGTCTTGTTCTCACTATTCTAACCCTTATCCTGTCCCCGACCCGGGCTTTCGTGCCTACCACCTCAATGAGCCTGTTCCTCGCTTTGGCCAGCATCTCTCCCTGAATTCGACCCGGAAGGATAATTTCTGCCTTGACAACCTCGCCGGGCCTGAAGGCGAGCGGAATGAATTCCCGCTTTTCCATTCCAAAGTGTTTAGGTTTTAAGACGAGAGGCTTCATCCCTGTCTTCTCTTCAAGCCTTCTAAGCCAAGCGTAAAACTCTTTAAACGGCACGAGCTTAGCTATGGTTGGGTTTCTCCCAAATTTGTATGGGATGTAATTTTGAAAGCCAAGAGCTGGCCAGCGCTTACCGGCGCCAATCTTCTTGGCAAACTCAATGAAAGCCTCGGCTTCGTCATCGTTTACTCCAAAGATTATGACGGGAGCAAGGAGAACGTCTATTCCAGCGTTAATCAAAGCTTCAGCCATATCCAGAACATGCCCAAGGTCATAGTTTTTCATTCCCATTAACATCTTTGCCTTGTCTGGATTAAGGGAGTGTATAGAGAGGTTGACTCTGTCGAGACCTGCCTCGGCCAGTTCTTCAATGAGCTTGTCATTGAGAAGGGTTCCATTGCTCTGCATTGAGATTACTGAGACATTTGGGTGCTCATGAAGTGTCTGCACAAGTTCCACCGTGAATGGATACAGCAACGGCTCCCCTTGCCCATCGAGATGGGCCTCCAGACCCTTTCCCTTTATTTCAGCTATATCATTGAACCACCTCATCAAATAATCAACATCTACAACAAAATCCAGCATTCTTGTTCTTGAATACGGCCCTTCATCTACAGAGCAAAAGATACAGCTCAGATTACAGCCACTCGTCCCTCTGACTTGAATGAGGTTTGTCCCCCTATCTATTAGCCCAAAAGCGTTATAACCGAGAAGCGGAACATTCATGCTCTCGTGGATATATATAACCCTCCTTTTTGTATAGATATTCCTCAGAAGAGCACCAAGGTTGTTCTGGATGAAAATTGTGATATACTTCTCTATGTCTCTAAGCTCTGTACTGACAATCAACATACCGTTTTTGGCTGTTATCTCGGGAGAAATGTGATATTTTCGTTTTATCACCTTGATAAAGTCTTTTTTCTTAAAATCAGCATAAAGTGTTTCTCTCCACACAACCCGGATTTTCTCACCTAAGTCATAAAAATCCACATGTGGAATTTTTACCTCAATCATGGTGGTTGCTTCTCATGAGGTTTTAAAAGAATTCGGCAAGATTTATAAATTGGGGTTCATGCATAATACTTTGGCTTTGCTGCTTGGAGGGAGTTTTGGGAGTGCCCTAAAAGAGAACAAGCCATGCAACTGCTTGGCCACCATAATTATCTAACAGCATTCATGACTACATGGAAACATTTTAATATCAGTGAATGCAATAGTCTAGTGCTGGACTAATGTGTATAGGGTGATACTATGTGGGGAGAAATTGAGCACCACTTTGATGAATATCCTGTGCGAAAGCAGATAGCCAAAACGCTTCTGAAGTATGGTCTGAGAGTTTCTGATGACATGAAGATAAAGGCAGGTAATATAGAAGTACCATACACCAAGATAGCAAAAGCTCTCGATGTTGACAGGAGAGTTGTTAAAGAGACTGTTGCGATGATACTCAAGATACCTGAATTGAAGGAGATATACACCAATCTTGAGCCTACCGTACATATGAAGTTCGTCGGAAGACATGTGGGTTATGGGGTCATCGAAATTGAACCGGAACCAAGAGCTATTGGAATATTAGCTAAAATTGCTACAAAGATCGCCAATAGGGGAATAAATATAATACAGGTCGTTGCTGAAGATCCTGAGCTGTATCCAGAAGCTACCCTGACGATAATAACAGAAAGACCAATTCCGGGAGAATTAATAAACGAGCTTTCGAAACTTGAGGGGGTTAAGAGAATCTCAATTTACTAAGTGTTATCATGTCACGATTTCATCCAAGATTTTTGCTTTCTATCTTTTTCACACTTGAAGAATCAATGAGTGCATTTAGGAGTATTACCGTTGCAGAAGAAAAGGCACGGAGACATCAGCTATCTCTAAGATGTCATGTCAAATGGGTACAAAAGGTATCAGACCTTTTTGGTCGTTATGTTAACTTGGGCTTTCCAGAACGTTTTTTGACAATAGAGCACATTTTTGGGGATTTTATTTTAACCAAAGGTTTTAAACCTTTGTTCTTGGTTAATAAAGTTTATAAACATTTATTTAGAACCAAAGATTAACTTCGTCCAGCCTAAAAAGAACTAACTTTACACGCTGGAGGGTTGGTAAATGAAAGAAGCGAGCAGGATTAGCAGGTATTTATATACGGTTATTGTGCTGTTTATTATCTGGCTGTTCTTAACGAGTAGCTTTGACATCCAAGAACTTGAAATCGGCTTTATACTCTCTCTGATCGTTGCAGCATTTACCTATGAACTTTTCACGACCAATGGCCTTGCAAATCTTCATCCAAAAAGAATCGTATATGCAGCTGCATATGTGCCATACTTCCTGTGGGCAATGATAATGGCTAATTTGGATGTGGCTTACAGGGTTCTTCACCCAAAGAGGCCTATAAATCCGGGAATTGTAGAGTGCAAAACTGTCCTTAAAAGCGATGTTGGTAAATTAAGTTTGGCAAATTCAATTACACTGACACCGGGAACAATCACTCTTGATGTTATTGATGATAGATATTTCATCCACTGGATTGATGTTAAAGATTCCAGTGTTGAAGGTGCTTCTGAGAACATAACAAAGCCTTTTGAAAAATTCCTGAAGGTGATCTTCGGATGATAGGTATTAACATTTATCTTGCATTAATAGCGATAGCCACACTCCTTAGCCTCTACAGAGTTTTCAGGGGGCCTACCACAGTTGATAGGCTTGTAGCCGTTGATATTATGACGACGATTACCACGGGACTTATGGTGCTCTTTGCTCTGCAGTATAAGCGTATGATATTTCTCGATGTAGCATTGGTATATGCGGTGCTGGCGTTCTTGGGAGTAATAGCATTTGCAAGATATCTGGAGGGAGGGATATGAACGCAATATCAGCATTTGGGGAGTTATTAGTACTTTTTGGGGTCTTCTTCTACTTCCTCTCCGCATTGGGTCTAATAAGAATGCCTGACGTCTACAACAGGATGCAGACTGCAACGAAGAGTGCTACACTTGGATCGTTAGGTGTAATAATAGGAACCGGAATCTGGGCTATTGGAGAAGGCTTCTACTGGGGATGGATAACCAAGACCATTGTAATTGCAGTTTTTCTCCTCCTGACGAATCCAATAAGTGCCCATGCTCTTATTAGAGGCGCATATAAGAGCGGCATACCCCTCTGGGAAGGTAGTGTTATCGACCGGTATAAAGAAGCTTTAAAAGGGCAGAAAAAGGAGGGAGAAGAATGACAAACTGTATTCAATGCATTGAATACGTTATGGTACTCGTCATGATTCTTGCAGCAGTTTTTGCAGTGGAGTGGAAAGACCTGCTGGCTGCGGTTGTAGGCATGGCAGCAGTCAGTTTGGTAGCTTCGATTCTATTTTTCTTCCTGCAGGCTCCTGATGTTGCAATGACAGAAGCTGCAATAGGGGCCGCAATGAGTGCAGCGGTCTTCATCTTTGCTATTAAAAGAACTCAAAGATACGAAACAGAAGAAGAGGAGAGGCCCGGGTGGTGGATAAGATGGTGATGAAGAGAGTTCTTGCGATACTCACCATCCTTATCATCGGGTATTGGATGGCATCAGCCTTGGCAAATGTGCCCTTCGGAGCGGATAAAATGCTCGTCGGTCAGTATTATCTCAACCATGTCAAAGAACAAACCGGCGCTGTAAATGCAGTTACAGCTGTTGTCGTTAACTACAGAGGTTTTGATACCCTCGGTGAGGTTACAGTTCTGTTCATAGCCTCGACAGGCGTTGCCGCTCTTCTGTGGAGGAGAAAGAAAGAGAGAACAGCGAAAAGTGAGGGGAGCATAGTTCTAACAACCGGTGCAAGGCTGCTTTTTGCCTTCATAGTCCTCTTTGGTGCATATATCTTTATCCACGGTCATTTAACACCGGGCGGAGGTTTTCCGGGAGGAGCTACGATAGCAACCGCATTTCTCATGCTATATCTGGCTTTTTCTGCATATGAAATTCCACATAAAAGTTTTGAGGTCACAGAAGGCATTGCAGGCATGGGTTATGTTACAGTCGGTCTTATAGGTCTTGCAATAGGGAGCTATTTCCTATTTGATTGGATATGGCAAACTTGGGGATGGGGGCATAGCAACATCGGAAGGCTCTTCAGTGCTGGCTTCATTCCGATAATCTACACGATAATCGGCATAAAAGTCGGAACGGAACTCACTGGAATAGTTGATAGCATGGTCAAAGAACCAAAGGAGGGAGGAGAATGAGCATCAGCGTCTATTACTTTGGAGCTATCTCATTAATATTGATAGGGCTATATGCAGTACTTGTCAAGAAGAATCTCCTGAAGATTCTCGTTGGACTCAGCATAATGGAAACTGGAGTTAACCTGCTTCTCATCAGTATAGGCTACATAGCCGGTAGAAGTGCCCCAATTTTAAGTGAGGGTGTAGGGCCGAATCAGGCCGTTGATCCAATTCCCCAGGCTCTGGTTCTGACGGCAATCGTTATCGGTGTTGCCACAACTGCTCTTGCATTGACAGTTGCTATCAACCTGTATGAAACCTACAAGACTCTCAATATAGAAGAGTTAAGGAGGTTGAGAGGATGAACCAGTATGCTGCACTCCTCATAGCTTTACCCCTTATAAGTGCGTTCTTTGTTCCTGTCATTAAATCACTCAGCAAAAAGGTCGTCATGCCGTTTTTGGTGCTTGTAACGGCGGTTCAGACGGGAATAGCAGCGTGGGTTTTTAATGAGGTATATTCAAGTGGAAAGCCTATGATTATCATGGCGGGTGGATTTAAGCCACCTGTTGGGATAAACCTCTACATAGGACATTTCGCTGCATTGTTTGTGCTTATAATTGCAGTTACAAGCTTTTTCATGGCAGTATTCAGCATGAAAGCTATAACAGTTGAACCAAAGGATAAGTATGTGATGCTATTCCTTCTGCTCATGCTTGGAGCTACTGGAATGATAGCAACAGGTGATATATTCAACCTCTTTGTCTTCATGGAAATCACCGCAATAAGTGCCTATGCTTTAACCGCCTATAACAAGACTGGCGAGGCCAGTGAGGCTGCAATGAAGTATATCATTCTCGGTGGTATTGGTTCAAGCTTCTTCCTCGTTGGCATCGCACTAATCTACGGTTCCCTTGGAACCTTAAATATGGCACAGATAGCCCAACTTGCTGGTAGAATGAATCCCACAGTTGCACAAGCCGCTTTAGCAATGCTCGTCTTCGGTCTGGCAGTTGAAGCGGAGCTGTTCCCACTCAATGCATGGGCACCAGATGCCTACCAAGCGGCACCCCATCCAGTTACTACTATGTTTTCAGCATTCGTAGTTAAAGCTGGACTATATGCATTGGCGAGAGTACTTTATCTGACGCATGCAGTGGGTTCGTGGGGACATGTTTTAAAACTGCTAATAGTCCTTGGAACTCTAACAGTGGTTATCGGGGAACTCTCGGCTCTGCGACAGACTAATGTCAAGAGAATGTTTGCATATTCGAGTATAGCCCAAGTAGGCTTTATCGCTGTGGGATTTGCCCTTGGAACTCAAGCTGGAGTAACTGCAAGTGTCTTCCACATGGTTAATCATGCTATAGTAAAAGCCCTCATGTTCATGGCGGTTGGCTATGTCGCTTTTGAGCTTGGAGGAGTGAATCTGGAAGACTTTAAAGGCTTAGGAAAAACAATGCCTCTAACAGCATTTGCAATAACTGTAGGTGCAATAAGCATTATTGGGATTCCCCTTTTCAACATCTTCTGGAGCAAGATACAGCTAATCTTAGCAGCACTGAAAGCAGGAAAAACCGGTGTGATAGCGTTGATACTTGGTGCAAGTTTAGTTGAGGCTGTGTATTATATACGGCTGATACATACAATGTGGTTTGAGGAAGGGGATAGGGATAGAATTAAGGAGAATCTAATCTTTGGTACTATAATGCTACTTTTGGTTGCACTGATAATCATAATAGGTGTTGCTCCGAACTTTGTATGGAACATTGTACAGAAAGCTGGTGCTGATATATACAATGCCGCCCAGTATATTAAGAATGTTCCGCTTTTACCGGGGGTGAGTCCATGATTAACGAGCTGATGATAATAATATTTACACCATTAATAGCTGGTGTAATTGCATGGCTCTTGGACATAAAAGGGCTGAGAGAAGGAATTAGCGTCATAGGTGCTGCGATACCTTTGGCATACCTTATTCAAGCATATCACACTCTCGCTTCGCAATCAAGCATCCAGTATTCGGTAGTTATATCCGGGTTTAAATTTGAGTTTCTGCTTTATCAGATAAGCTGGATATTCGCAATGATTGCAGGAGTTGTAGGCTTTGCAGCAATTCTTGGGATGGTTTCGACAGCAAAAGACAGCTATGAATGGCTTTTTGCCTTAATGAGTCTAACAGGGGTTTATGGAGTGTTCTTGGCAGATGACTTGGTAAGCTTCTTTATCTTTTGGGAGATTATGACATTTGCTTCATTCATGATGGTTCTCAAGTATAACAAAAAGGCCTCGTTGAAATATTTCCTGTTGAGTGTAGCTGGGGCATATTCAATGCTCTTGGCAATAGGAATGCTCTATGCCAAAGTTGGAGCTTTAGATTTTACCACAATTCAGCAGGTCTTATATCAAGACGCAATGAGGGGGGTTTTGGGAACAAATACTCTCTTCAGCAGAAATGAAATATTATTAATCTTTGGTCTATTCTTAGTAGCCTTCGGTGTTAAAGCCGGCACATTCCCCCTACATGTATGGGCACCCGATGCTTATTCAGAGACAAATCAGAGCTATACTGCAATGTTTAGTGGTGTATTAAGCAAAGCAGGAGTTTATGGAATGCTTGTAATCTACATCCTCTTGGGAACAAGACTGGTGTACCAGTTTGGCCGGATTGGAGCGGCACCTAAGTTTGGATATGTGATAGCTTTCCTTGGAGGTATTACAATAATCGTTGGTGGATTGCTGGCGGCTCTTCAGGAAGATATAAGGAAGCTTTTCGCATATTCAAGCATAAGCCAGATAGGATACATACTGGTCGGTATAGGAGTTGGCAGTGCCCTGAGTATTGAAGCAGCGATTTACCACGCAATAAGCCATGCACTTTTCAAGGGGCTCTTTTTCCTCATAGTTGCAACGATAGTCCTGAGAACAGGCAAAACAGAGTTCAAGGATATGGGAGGATTAGCTGAAAAAATGCCAATAACGTTTGCAATGGCTTTTGTGGCAATCCTCAGCCTCGCAGGGATTCCTCCTCTGGTGGGATTTGCGAGCAAGTGGCTTATATTTGAAGCTGTAATACATGAGAATATGCCGATACTTGGGGGTATGATATTCTTCGGAAGTGCGATAGGCTTTGTCTATCTGATAAGATTTACATATGCCGTTTGGTTTGGTCAGAGACCAACGGAGCTGGATGATACAAAAGATGCCCCAGTTCCATTGGCCATTGCTATGGGTATCTTAGCACTACTCAACGTAGTCTTTGGCATAGCTCCGGGGCTTGTTGCAGGTGAGTTGAACAAAATATTCGGCAAAGAGATTATTCAGGGGACAATCTGGGAGCTCAATCTTGGCTTTGGAAGGTACAACGGTCTGTTTATCACCGTATGGCTTGTGATTGGTATAGTTATCGCGGGAATCATATATTTCCTCGGTGCAAAAGTCAGAAGGGTTCCCGTTACTGACACATACCAGGCAGGAAATCCCGTGACGATGGAATACAATCTGACGATTAGGAGAAATTACTTCCTTCCACTTAAGGAAACACTGGCTTTCTGGCTCAGGATAAGCTTTGACAGACTTTATCAAGACATTGGTAAATGGGTTGAAGATTTAGCTGAGACACTGAGGCACTATATTTACAACGGAAATGTTCAGGCCTATGCTTGGTATCTGGCAATAATACTAATAATCCTTGCACTGTGGGGGGTGTGAAGAATGATTGAGATTGCGTTAAAAGCTGTCCTTATACTGCTTTATGCTACATTTGTGGGATTCATGTTCATGGGAATAATTAGGATTGTAACTGCAAGAATCCACAGAAGGGTTGGACCACCGATTTATCAGCCCATTTTAGACACGATAAAGCTTCTCTCAAAGAAAAGCAACATAACCCATGGACTTATCTATGACTTCGGAATTATCTATGCATTGGGGGCAACAATTCTTGCTCTGATGTTTATCCCTCTTGGAAGCATAAGTATTCTCAGAGCCTACGGTGACTTGATACTCATTACTTTCCTCCTTGAAATTCCGATGCTGGGTATAATGTTTGCCGCAATGAGCTCGGGGAACCCATGGGCTGGCTTAGGCTCTCAACGAGCCTTGCTAACTCTCTTAGCTATTCAAGTGCCTTTGGGATTTGCAATAGTAGCACTGGCAGAGTTTTATGGCACTTTCAGTACATACCAAATAGTGATGGCTCAGCAAACAGCAGGATGGAGTATAACCTACCTTCCATTATTGCTGGCAGCAGTGGCTTATGATCTCGTTTTGCAGGCCATGTTTGGAAAGGAGCCCTTTGACATAATGATTGCTCCCGGTGAAATATCATTGGGTCCAATGGTTGAGTTCGGAGGAAAACATATGGGCATACTTCAGATACAGCATGCCATAGCACTCTTTGCCGAGACGCTCTTCTTCAGCAACATATTTCTCGGGGGTGCTGTTGTTACAGCATTTGCGAGCCCGATATTAAACACCTTGGCAAGTTTGGGAATACTTCTAATTAAACAGATTGCAGTTCTGCTGATAGCTATATTCATCGGCGCAATATTCCCGAGATTTACAATTGACCAAGCTGCAAGATTCTACTGGAAGTGGCCTACCATAATAGCAGCAACGGGTGCAATATTGGCAGCCTTGTGAGGTGGTGAAAATGGTGGATTGGAGATTATTTGAACCATTATTTGAATTTGCGAGGAAAAGGAGCCTCTGGATTGTGTCATTCTGTACCGGATGCGGCGGTATAGAGATGCCACCGCTCATGACCTCAAGATACGACCTTGAAAGATTCGGTATGATGCCGAATCCAGCTCCCAGAATGGCAGATTTATTCCTGATCACTGGTTATGTAACTCCAAAAACACTAAAGAGAATCATTATAACCTACGAACTACAGCCTGATCCAAAATACGTAATGGCTCATGGTTCATGCCCTCTTAACGGTGGAGTCTATTGGGATGCGTATAACGCTATTAAACATATTGACAAGTACATTCCCGTCGATGTCATTATAGCAGGTTGCATGCCAAGGCCAGAAGCAGTAATGGATGGAATAAACAAAATCATGGAGATGATTGAAAACGGAACCGCAGACAGCTGGAAGAGATACAAAGAGAATTACGAATGGTACAAAAAGAATCAAGATGAGCTGTTTGGAGAAGGTTGGCGTGAGAGAGAGGCGAGGAGGTGGATTCCATGGCTGATGGAGAGAAAGAAGGGGGAGGAATGACCATGAAAGAGCAGGCAATTGTTGACAGGATTCTCAAAAAAGCTCCTTATGCTGAAGGAAATGTTAGACGGGAGAGAAGGATAGAGTTCAAGGTCCCAATGGAGAGAATAAGAGATTTCCTCACCCTGTTAAAGGAAAATGGCTTTGAGTTGATGCTCCAGATAACTCCGGTTGACTGGCCAAAGGATGAGGAGATAGAGTTAATATATCAAATTTGGAGTATAACCCATGGAGTGCATACTATGGTCAGAACCAGAATACCCAGAGACTTAGAAAAAGCCAAAATCCCAACTATCAAGGATATTTATCCTGCAGCTGAGACTTATGAAAGGGATGCTCATGACTTTTTCGGGATATACTTTGAAGGAAACTGGAAAATGGAAATGCCATGGATACTTGATGACACGGAACAGGATGTCTATCCCCTCAGAAAGGATTTTGATATGCTGCAGTATGTTAAGAAAAAATACAAGATTCTTGATAGATTTGATGAAAACAAAGATAACTACGTGATCTGAGGTGATATTATGGTCGCTCAGAGTGAACTTATTAAAGAAGCGAGAGAAAATGGTATGGATTTGCTGCCTCTTGATAAGGATACCTATGAGCTGTTTTTTGGTCCACAACACATGGCAACCGAGAATTTTAGCATAATTTTAAAGATGGATGGTCATAGGGTTGTTAAGGCAATAGCAAATCCCGGATTCCTCCACAGAGGATTTGAAAAATTGGCGGAATTAAGGCCATGGCACACAAACATTGCCCTCCTCCTAAGAATCTGTGTTCCGGAACCTGATGTACCAGAAAATATTTACTCAATGGCTGTTGATGAGATAATAGGTTGGGAAGTCCCGGATAGAGCACAGTGGATCAGGACTACGGTACTTGAGATGGCGAGAGTCTCGGCATATCTCTTCTGGATAATGGGGCTTAGCTTTAAGCTTGGTGTCTATACTGCCGGTCAGTGGGCAGCAGCGTATAGAGAGAGATTGATGGCATTATTTGAAGAATTAAGTGGGGCGAGGGTTTATCATATATACACAATTCCAGGAGGCGTTAGAAGAGATATTCCAAGCGACAAATGGCTCCGTCAACTTAAAGATACTGTTGAGTACATCAAAAGCAAGCTACCAGACTTTGACCACCTCGTTTTTGAAAACTACATTACATTCAAAAGAATGGAGGGTATTGGAGTTATGGATAAGAAATTCGCATTAGCAGAGGGTGTTACAGGGCCTAACTTACGGGCAGCAGGTGTTGCATATGACGTTAGGAGAGCCGATCCATATTTGCTCTATCCCGAGCTTGATTTTGAAGTTCCTGTACTGGGAGATGGTGACGCTCTGGCAAGGGCATTAGTTAGGAGGTACGAGCTTGAGCAGGATTTATACATCCTCGAACAGCTTCTTGAGATGGGACCGCCAAGCGGCCCCTATAAGGTGGAAGATCCGAGGCTGAAGAACCTGCCGAGGTTCAAAGTTCCAGCAGGGGATGCATTTGCCCATGTAGAAAGCACTAAAGGTGACTTTGGAGCCTATGTAGTCAGCGACGGAAAGAACAAACCGTATAGGGTTCAGATTAGAGGGCCAAGTATTGCCCATGGTGTCAGGGTTCTGGAACAGCTTCTGGTGGGAGCAAGGATAGCAGATGTACCTGTGATATTGATGAGTCTTGATAACTGCCCACCGGACATTGATAGGTGATAAAAATGGAGGAGATTGAGTTTAAGATTGCACCCGAAAGTAAAATCAGGAAAAAACCCTCATACATAAAACCCTGGCTTGGACTGAAATATCTCTTTAAAAGGCCCGTGACAATCAAAATACCCTACGAGAAAACCCAGATAGCCAAAAAATACCGAGGATTCCATACACTCGACTGGAAAAAGTGTGTCGGCTGTAACTTCTGTGGACAGATATGTCCCGCAAGGGCGATAGAGATGACGTGGCTTGAAGTTGACGGCAAGATGGAGAAAAGACCTCATCCAAAGATAGACTATGGAAGATGCACTTTCTGTCAGTTCTGTGTCGATGTGTGTCCAACAGGAGCTCTTGGATTCATCGAAAGCTTCATGCTAACAACTGAATGGAAAGAAGAGAGGATACAACTCTTTGATTGGGTCCCCATACATCCTGAGAAGTTTAAAAAGCTGCAGGAGAACTATAATGACTGGAGATTTCCTGTGGAGAAAATCGAGTTCAATGATGAAACGAAAGAGGTGGTATACCATTTCAGAGATGGTGAGATATTTAAGTTTAAAATCCTTGGCTACGGGATAAGACCGCCAAAGCCGAAGTCCGGAGCCAAAAGGGTGGAGAAGAAGGCATAACTTGCTTCATCTTTTTGTTCTTACACCTTTATTTCGTGATGCTGAAAGGGATTGAGATGACAGACCATTCGTACCTCTATCGTGGCCTTTGCTGGTATTATACTTGCAGTGATCCCTATGCTCATGGGAGTTATGCCATCAAAAGCCAACTTCTCTTATGTGATAATGCACGTGGAAGCTACCGCAGGTTTTTGCAGTTGTGGTCTCATACTCATGATGATGGCTGTTGTCATCTTCCGGAAATGGGCATGAAGCAATCGGGCGTTAGTGAATGGCTCTGGTGGGAGCTCTGACTTTAATAATTGTTGTTGGTCTGACTCTGCTGTTTATAGTAGCAATTTATTAGATAATCGCATTTTGCAAATCTGCCTGAAGTTCTGGAGACTGGTAAAGGGTTCGGAGAAGAGGTCGTTCTCTATTAGTCTCTCATTTTTTGCATATGCACAAAGTTTATATGATAGAAATTTCATGTTTCTCTGGTGGTGATCATGAGGATTGCAATTCCAGCAAAAGGAAATAAAGGGCTTGAAGATGAGGTCTCTGAACATTTTGGAAGGGCTAAATATTTTGTTTTTGTCGATGTTGGGGAGAATGACATTGGAGCTGTAGAGGTCGTTAAGGTACCTTTTGAGGAGCACCAACCAGGGGACATTCCAAACTTTGTTAAAGAGCATGGTGGTGAAGTGGTGCTTGCCTATGGAATGGGGCAGAAAGCTATATACTATTTCAATACCCTCGGCATCGAAGTGGTTACTGGAGCATATGGGAAAATTGGAGATGTTGTAAAAGCATTTATACATCAAATCCTTGAAGTTGATCCCATGTGGCGGGAGAAGATAGAGCGGGAAAAGCAGAAGTGCTAATCACTTTTTAAAACACTCAGCTTCTTCCTCCTCCATTTTGATTATTTTTGAGAGCACACATTCAAGAGCATTTAAGTCAAAAAGTATCTCCTCAAACCTAATTCTCTGGTCTGGAGACTGTTCCCTTTCCATTAAAATGGAGGTTATGTTTTTGAGGGGTTTTATTTCTTTTTCAAGAATATCCTTTGGTTGTTTCAGAAATTTTTCAAGAAATGCCGGGATAGGATAAAACAGCTTTGTTTTTCCGTTTTTTCTCACGGTTACAAGATAATCTCTGGCGAGTCTACTCAGAGAAGTGGAGACTGAAGAACGGCTCAATCCAGTCAGTTTCACGAGTTCATTTATAGTGAGGGGATTTTCATTCAATAAAAGAAGTGCATATACCATCCCATCGGTGTGTGTGTATCCCCATCTTATCATTATCCTCTCAACAATCTCAATAAACTTCCTGCTCTCCTTTCCCTTCCCCACCACCTTTTAAACACCCAATAAGATAAGGCTGAGGGTATATTTAAGTTTTTCCCAGTGCAACCTGATATAACAGTTATAACTGATATATCGAAAACTTTATACGGGAATTCTCTCCACTTATAAATGAGGTGGGAGTATGGAAAAATCTGGAAGAGATAATGGAAATCAGCTCACAACAGCTCTCACTGCATTTAAACTTATCCTTGGAAATCCCCTTGCAAGAATGCTTATTAAGCCCAGTCTAAAGAAATATGAGATAAATGGCAGAGATCTTCCTGCCCTCTACTGGGCTCTCAGTCTCTACGCCGGTGAGAGCATAAAATGCCCTCTCATGGTGCGCTTCCAAGCAGAGACAATAAAACTTCTTCTTAAACTCGGCATAAAAGTTGCAAGAGGAAATGAGGAAGCTGTTAAAGAAGCCCTCCTTAGGGATCCCCATATAAGGCGTGGTATCTGGGTTGTTCTTGAGGGGATAGCTAAATATGGCATAACAGTACCTCAGAGACTTGCCGGACCGTTTTTAATAGTCTGGAACTTCACTAACATGTGTAATTTCCGCTGCATGCATTGCTATCAGAGAGCAGACAAACCCCTGGCGAGTGAACTCTCCCTTGAAGAGAAATTGAATCTCATTGAACAACTTGACAAAGCTGGAGTTGCTGCAGTTGCCATAAGTGGCGGTGAACCCACTATACATCCCGATTTCTACCGTGTTGTTAAGGAGCTCGCAAGCAGGGGGATTCATACATCAGTCGCTACTAATGGTTGGACATTTGCGAATATGGAAAAGCTGAAGAGGGCCGTAGATTTTGGATTGAAGTATGTAGAAGTCAGTGTTGATTCTGCTAAACCTGAAAAGCATGATAAGTTTAGAGGAATTCCCGGAGCATGGGAACATGCCATAAAAGCCCTTGAGAATGCAGTAGAACTTGGAATAAGTCATGGGATGGCGGTGGTCATGGATAAGGAAACCTTTGGTGAGGTGGATGACATTCTCGACCTGGCAGAGGATATCGGTGTTAAACGTGTTATATTTTTCAACCTTATTCCTACAGGCAGGGCAGAAGACATGATTAAAGTCGACCTCTCACCAGAGGAGCGTGAGGAATTCATGAAGGAGGTATACCATCAGATGAAAAAGCGGAAGATAGAGATACTGACCACAGCACCTCAGTATGCCCGTGTTACACTCCTTGAATCTCAGGGAAAGAATGTAACACCAGCTCACTTCTATATCGGAGAGAACAACTCCGTGAAGACCCTGGCAGAGTTCATAGGTGGCTGCGGTGCTGGGAGGATATATGCGGGGATAGAGCCGGACGGAACAGTTACCCCCTGCGTGTTCCTCCCCTTGCCTGTAGGTAATGTGAGAACAAAATCTTTTAAGGAAATCTGGGAAACCAGCAGAATATTCAACCTCCTCCGCGATAGACAGGGATTCACCGGCCAGTGCAGGAATTGTCCATACAGAAACATCTGCGGTGGCTGCAGGGCAAGGGCATATCACTACACCTTTGACATCATGGGGGATGACCCCGGTTGTATAATAAATAGGCGTGTATGGGAGGACATCATCAGACATGGAAAGCCAAAGGGAATAACAGCAATAAGCTGGGTAGATGAAAGTGTTGCCATGCGTGTTCCGGTGCTCTACGTCCCAAGCTACTACAGAGCTGTTGAAGTAGCCGGTGAGAAACTCTCCGAGATAGAGTATTCTAATGTCATGGAAAAGTCTCACACATAATCATACTTTTTTTCTTTGGTTCTCAACTTGAAGTTCAGGAAAACTTTAAATTTTTCTCAAATGTCATTTTTTTCAGGTGAATGGAAATGAAAGTTAACATCAGGGATTTTGCTCCATCATGGTTTGCAAGCGTTATGGGGACCGGGGCATTAGCATTGGTAAGTCTGGCATATTCAAGCAGAATTGCAGCATTAAAAAGCGTTGCAGTCGGCTTAACGTATTTAAATACAGCACTGTTTTTTATACTCCTGATACCTTGGGGTTCGAGATGGGTCAAATACAGAGAAAATGCTCTGAAGGATTTATACCATCCTGTAATCTGTCATTTCTATGGAACCATTGCAATAGCAATGCTCGTACTCTCAGCTGATTACCTTCTCGTCTTAGAGAATGTCTCCATTGCGAAAGTTTTTTGGCTCGTTGGAATGCCTTTAACGATATTCTTCTCATTCCTGATACCCTATTTAATGTTTATTCAGGAAAGGATAGATATGAAGAGCATTACCCCAGCATGGTTTATTCCGCCTGTAGGGCTTATTGTAATCCCCCTGAGCGGAGCTCCGCTGATGAACACCTTTCAGGGCATTTGGAGGGAGTTGATGGTTTTAATTAACTACTTTGCATGGGGGGCTGGATTCTTTCTCTACTTGGCACTCTTTGCGATCGTGATGCACCGCTTTATAGCTCACGAGCCTCTCCCATGCGGGATTGCTCCGGCAATCTGGATAAACTTGGGACCAATTGGAGCCGGCACTTCGACTCTCTACATGCTCGTTAAAAGCTCGGAGTTTATCACAACAAAAGAGCCATTTTTAGTTTTTGGATTGATATTCTGGGGATTTGGAGTATGGTGGCTTGTGATGGCAATTATCCTAACGCTCCACTATATCAGAAAACTGAATCTTCCATACAGCCTGGCATGGTGGGCATTCATATTTCCCCTTGGAGCATATGTGAGTGCAACGCACAATGTCGGAATTGCTTTCAAGATAACCGCGATTGATTCATTCGGATTTGCCCTCTACTGGCTCTTATTTGCTCTGTGGTTGGTCACAGGGGTTAAAACAATTCTCCACGACTTTTCCTCGTGATTTTTCTTTTTCCAGTGGGGGAAAGGAAAAAGACAAGCTCAGAAAACCTTGAGTACCATCCTCAGGGCTATAATGTAGAGGATTACCCCGATTACCTTCTTCACCTGCTCCGAGCTCATCTTAAAGTGCATGAGATGCGTTCCAATCCATCCTCCTGCTATGGCCGAGACTGAAATAACCCCGAGGAGCTTCCAGTTGGGAGTTCCCATTCTCCAGTAAGTCAGGAACCCGCTCAGGGAGGAGAAGAAGACAACGAGTGCCGTAGTTGCGGCGACCTTTTTTGGCTCGTAGCCGAGCATTATGAGGGTTGGACTTATTATTCCTCCCCCACCAACACCAAGAAGTCCTCCTAAAAAGCCCGCCAAACCACCTATGAGGGAGCCCTCAACGATGTGGTTCCCTTTTCCTTTCCGCGGTCTGGGTTTGAAGAATATCATCATAGTCCCGGAGTATAAGAGGAAACAGATGAAAATCCAGAGTACGTAAGTTTTTGGGATGAACTTCCCCGAGTAGACACCCACCGGAGCGAAAACGGTCGCCATCACGAGTATTGGCAGGCCGAAGCGGTGGTCGAGTTTGCCGTGTTTGATGTTCTTGAGCGTTGCCGACAGCATCGAGAGGGTATTTATAAAGAGACCTGTTGGCTTGGCCACCATGAGAGGGACTCCCATCCACGTCATGGTCGGGACTATGGCTATCGCACTCCCAACGCCCCCTATAGAAAAAACGATGCTGAGGATAAAAGCCACAAGAGTTATTAAAGCGTAGTTCATTAGGCTCGCCTCATTTTAATTGACAAGCCGAATAGGAAGAGAGCATTTAAAAATATTCTCATGAAAAAAGATTTTTCATATGAGAACTATTCCCTCAGAAGTCCCTTGATTATCAGCTCTGCCGCTTCTTCCTCACTTAGACCTTTTGCCATGAGCTGCATCAGCTGAGCTTCGTTTATCCTTCCTATGGATGCCTCGTGGGTGAGCTCCGCTTTGTCGTTCCTGACGCGGAGAAGAGGAATCGTCTGAACGTCAGCGTTTCCCTTTACTATTTCATGGCACTCCACATGGCCTTTCGCATAGTCTCCAAGCCCGTAGGCTTCATTTATAACGTTTGCCTTTGCGTTATCAAAGGCTATTACCGTGCTCTTGAGATTACCCCTTGAGTGAGCGCCCTCCAGATACAGAACTTCCTTAATCTCAACAGAGTCATCTTTAACAGCTTTTACCTTTGAAGTGAGCTCCACCACTGCACTTTCATCCAAGCGAGCATTCATCTCAAGTTTTAGTTCCCTGGCACGGTGCTTTGTGAGTGTGAACTTCCCGGTATAGCGTCCTCTCTTGCCCACTTCCACCTCCGTCCTGCTTATCATCCTCACGCCTTCCTCGTGGATGTGCTCATCCTCATAGAGTACGTATGCCCCCTCACCAACCCTGATTTTTGTATATGCATCGTGGGTGAAGTCTCTGGCATAGGGGAAGATGCAGTGGGAAAGGAACTTAACCTTTGAGCCCTTTCCGGCTGTTATATCAAAGATAACTCTCTGATAACCCTTCATTTTTAGAAAGCCCGTGCACAGGTGAATGGGGAATGGAAGCTCGGCGTTATCAGCTATTTTTACATCTGCCTTAACACCGTTTTCTATTTCTTCACCTCTTATCTCGACATCTTCAACATTGTTCAATCCAATTATTCTGTCCCCGCTTATGATTATCGCGGCTATCCTGTCGCCAAATAGCGATGTGTCAAGCCCTTCCTTTTCATATATGTCCAAAAGAGCTTCGTACTCCTTAATATGATCAAGTTTGATGCTCATCACCCATCATCCCCGCGAGAAAACACCTTCCGCATGTCCTTTTGTAGTATTCGACCACTTCACGCGAAAAGCCCTTCTTTATGAGCCTGCCAGCACAGACAAAATAGGCAAAGTCAGTTTTAGCCGCTATTTCTTCGTGGTGTGTGATTAAAATCACCGTAGTTCCAATCTTTTTGAAGTACTTCAAAACATTTTCAATAAGTTTTCCTGCCGTTATGTCAAGTCCTGAGTCTGGTTCGTCGAGTATGGCATATCTCGGCTTCAGCAGAATGAGGGACGCCAGCTCTATCCTTTTCCTCTCTCCACCACTCAAACTTTTATCCACAAAGCGGTGAGCGTAAAGTTCATATGGGAGTCCAACGAGACTAAGAATTTTTCTAATTTCGTTTTTGTCCACTTTGAGTTTTCTACCCAGAGTTAAGTATTCCTCAACCGTTATCCCATCATACCGTGCTGGTTCCTGCCAGAGAAGACTTATTCCAAGCTTTGCCCTCTCCTTAATGGAGAGGCCTGTTATGTCTTTCTTTCCAAGGAAAACCTTTCCTTTATCAGGCTTTACAACACCCATAATTATATAAGCTACTGTGGACTTACCCGCTCCATTTGGACCCAAGATGCAATATATCATCCCCCTCTCAAAGCGCATGTTAATCCTCTCTAATATCCTCTTGCCATTTACACTGTAGGTAACATCTCTCAAACACAGCATAGATATCAAAGATATTTCACATGAATAAGATTTAAGACTTTCTGGACACTTTTACTTCAATATGCAGATTTAATAATCGCAGCACCCAGTTAGTTTCTTCGATGGAAGGATAAAACTTGAAGAGCATGTGGGATTCTTGTTAATGAACGGATGAAAACGAACGTGAAGTTGCTGGTGACATCTTCAAAAACTGGATTGGCAGCTCAACCATCCAATAATTGGCGAGAGAATCTTTAGTATGCTGGGGACCACTGAGTACCTCATTAGAGTGCGGAGGCAGGTTAGGATAGAGTTGATAAGCGACATCAGATAGCTCGTAAAAGAGGTGTGGGAGAGATAACAACAAGGTCATGGGGAAAAGTAAGTTCCTATCACGTGAACCTTCGCTCTAACACCCGATTGTGTATCCACAAACCGCTCAGGAAGAAAACGAGTGCAAATACTCCCAGCATTCCCAGATCGAGCCATAGCGGTAGATAACCTCCTCTAAGGGAGTGCCTTACCGCGTCCACGTAGTAGGTTAAGGGAGAAATAAAGGAGAGGATCCTCCAGCAGAAGGGGAGTTTATCAAGGGGGACAAAGATACCGCTTATGAAGAGGAAAGAGAACTTTATGAGCGAGGAGAGCATCATAACATCGGCCGGGACGTCCGTTGGAGGATACGAGGACATCAGTATTGTCATTGCCGAAAAACATCCCAGGGCAAGGAGTGTAGCACCCAGAAAGATGGATAAAGAGAGGTGTAATCCAAGGTAGAGTATAGCAGATATTAAAACCGCAAGAGACACCCCAAACCCAAAGTAAAAAGAAGCCTGAAAATCGCCAAGGAGGACAATGGTGAGCGAGATTGGGGCTGTTATGAGCCTCTCAAAGGTCCTGCCCCTGCACTCCCAGGGTATTATCGTAGGGCCAACTGCAGTGGAAGTGAAGAACACCGTCATCCCTGCTAGCCCGGCAAAGAGCTGCACTCCGGAGAGGTTTCTCCCAATTAGAAAAGCTAAAAACAAGAACAGCGGGAATAGAAGCCCCATTATCACAACCGGCCCCTTAAGGTAGAATATGAGCATGTCCTTCTTCGCTATGGCAAATGAGCGCCTGAACTGGTCAATGACGTTCATCTCTACCACCAACCAGCTCAATGAAGACATCCTCAAAGGAGGGTGTTAGGGTTCTCAGACTCACTATTTTTAGCTTCCTCTTCTCAGCATAGTAAACGAGTTCTTTTATCGTGGCGTCGGGATTTTCAGTATGGATTTTTATCTTATCTCCCTTTCTCTCGACCTTTATGGGGCTGGAGAGCTGGAGCTCAGCAGGCATAGGGTCAAAACTCACCTCTACCGAGATGTGTCTCTTGCTCAGGCTTTTGAGCTTCTCAGGCGTATCAATGGCAATTATCCTTCCTCGCCTTATTATTGCAACCCTATCACACAACTCGTTGACATCGCTCATGTTGTGACTGGTCATGAAAACTGTCTTTCCTCTCCTATTCTCCTCATGGATTATCTCCTTTATCATCCGAGCACTTATGATGTCGAGCCCGCTTGTTGGTTCGTCTAAAAAGTAAAGCTCTGGATCAGTTATCATAGCCATAGCCAGAATGAGCCTCTGTCTCATTCCCTTTGAAAAGCCTCTCACTCTCACGTTCCTTCTCTCATAGAGATCAAAGAGCTTCAGGAGCTCAATAGAGCGCTTCTCTATCTCGTTTTTACCCATCCCGTACAGTTCGCCCATGAGCTTGAGGTTCTGCATCGCCGTGAGGTCAACGTATGGGTTGGCAGTTTCAGGAACGATACCCATCTTCTCGCGTGCCCTCAGCATTTCCTTCGAATCCAGCATGTTGTAGCCTAAAACCCTTACGCTCCCCTCACTGGGCCTTAGAACGCCAGTTAGCATCCTTATCGTGGTGGTCTTTCCCGCTCCATTTGGCCCGAGGAATCCAAAAATCTCCCCCTTCTTAACGTCAAAGCTCACGTTGTCAACTGCGAGGAAGGAATCGTAATACTTAGTAAGCCCAACAGCCTCTATGGCTTTCCTCATCTCTACCCCCTGTTGAAAATTTTTTCAAAAATATTAAAAGATTAGCATGTAAAAACAGAAAATCATGGAACCGGTTCTGCTTTTTCTTTTAAAACTTTGCAGTCCCACAATCTGGCGACTGCCTTCCAAGTTTTAACATATCCAACTAAAAATGGAATCTGAACTATTGGAGTTATGGCTGGAGGTATGGCCATCATCCCAATTCCCGCCGTCAGTGCAATCGCCATCGCAGTTCCCTCATTCTTCCCGATCGAAGTGAAAGTCATTGCCATGTGATCTTTATAAGGGATTCCAATCACTTTATCAAGAAGCGTGAGGGTCAGCAATGCTGTGGTGTAGTAGAGGACAAGCGGAATCAGAACCAATCCAACAATTTCGGGCTTGTTAGCGATTACTCTTGCCTTCTCCATGAAAATTAGAAACACTATCATATACATGCCGATGAGGGAGATTGTGGGGAAGAGTGGACGGAGGCGGAAGAAACCCTCACTCCCGAGTTTCCTGAGAAGATAATATCTCGTGAGAAGGCCAAGAGTCATTGGGGTTATGACCACTATCAGTATCGTTTTCACCAGCAGCCATGAGGAGAGAGCAATGTGGTAGCCAGATGCAAAGATCTTTAACCATCCGGGGACGGTGAGTATAGCGAGGGTAAAACTGAGGGCCACAATTATAGTAGCCAACTCGAGGTTCCCCCTTGTGAAGCCGGTGTAGGCTATGCTCATGGAGGAGCAAGGCACAACGACTGCTAGGAGGAGGCCAAGGGCGAGCTGAGAGTTAATCGGATGGAAGAGCCCCACCAGCCATATCGAGACATACATGGCAAGAGGTGAAAATATGAGTCCCATGGAGAGTGCAAGCGTTAGTTGCTTCCAGAGCTTCATGCTGTCTTTGAGCTCCCCTATCCGGAGATTCACCATCATCGGATATATCATGCTAATAACAACGATTAGGTTCAAGACCTTAAGGCTCTGGTGGTAGGGCTTTAGGTTAATGTGAATTCCCGTGTAGAAGCCCAGAACCATCGCGAGGACAACATAAACCGGAAGGTACCTATCTACATGATTCCTCAACCTAATCAGGTTCATTTCCCGTCACCTCTGGTTTTATGAGCAAAGCGGACTGGAAGATTTTCTTTGGAACCTTCATGCCTGTCGAATCTGCAGTTTCTGGGAAAAAGCTGAGCCTTATGTGACTCGGGAGGAAAATCAGAGAAACGTCCTTCTCAGCGGACTCCACGAGAATTCTCCTAGGGTCCTCGGGATCTCTGGCTGGAGAGGCATACTTCGTAACATCATCCATACTCTCTAACTCGTTCTCATTAACAATGTAAATCAGAATAACTTCTCTAATGGAAAGCGTGTTCTCCTCTTCAAACTTCACCATTGCCCTCGCATGGCCGATGCGGAAATCTGCTGGAATTAGTCCATTTCTCAACATTATTATCACCTGACATCTTTTTCATTTTAAATATTTTTCATATGTTAGGAAAGCCTAACACTTTTTAAAGCTTTCTGGACAGGTTTGAGATATTGTGAGGACAAATCACAGTTATTACTCAAAAGTATGGGATTCAACCTGGAAACTCTATATGGAGCGTTCTCGTTAAATCCTTGTGTTATGAGTTGCATAAGCGGAGCTTCGTATTCTGCCGACTGAAGCCTTTTGAACATCCCTTAACTATCTTGCGCACCCTATGTGTCCTCTTGGATGATCATGGTCTATTATGCATCATTTAGGAGATTCGCCTTTGCATTGTTAAAGGCCCTCAGAGTGCTTTTTTAGTGGTTTCTCTCGCAAATGAATGCCTTCCAGCTAGAGAATCTCTCAGAATCATCTTTTACGGCTTTTATCCTGGAGGTAAATCCCGTCATTACATAATCTGATAGTTTTGTCTCCATCTTAAGTTTAAGTTCATTTACCTCATATTTCTTGGGAGGAATTTACCTCATGTAATCCTTTCTTCTCAATCTCGACCTCACTTTTACTCATTTTCTTAACACCTTCTCCATAGACGTGTTCATTCTCATGGACAACAGGGAGTTTTTGCTAACCCTGGTTTTCACATAGCCCTATGCTTAAAGTTCTTTGCATAAGGAACGTTGCAATGAGATAAAAAATCTAACTATGAGTTATTTCCAAGACTTATGCCAAAATATCATTCTTTGATATCCCTCCTCTTTAAGAAGTCCATGCAGAGATGAATTGAAGAGTGAACTTTCTGAGTTTTGTCCTTTCTGCAATGGAAAAATCTGTTATATTCCTTTCCTCAAGGAGAATCAGTTATATTTCTTCCAAACTACATGCTGATTCCTTTTCCATTATTTCCCCTAAACTGCTTACAGAATAACTGGTATCATTTTAGACACGATATCGATATCAAAAACATCATTACGAATGAAATTTAAAGTTTTCTGGACATTTTTGACCTTAACCTCCGGTTGAAAACAAAAACATTTGAAAAAAATTTTAAATGAAGTTTAATTCATATAAATTGAGGTGGTTAATATGAGTGATGTGAAACCTCCAGTAATTGGTAAAGATGCTCTCGGAAGAGAAGTTAAGGATTTGAGCGTAATTCCGTGGTGGGGAGTGGACAGAAGGGAAATCGAATGGTATCCAAGGATAAACTATGATAAATGCGTGGGATGCGGTCTTTGTTTTGTAACATGTGGGAGAAGAGTTTTTGACTGGGATATTGACAACGCCAGACCGATAGTGGCAATGCCATATAACTGCATGGTAGGATGCAGCACCTGTGCCATGCTCTGCCCCTGTGATGCCATAGAATTCCCAGATAAGGTTTATCTAAAGAAATGGGTAGCTAAGGGAAGGGTCATAAAGAAAGCATTTGAAATGGTTGATTCAATAATGCCCAAGAATCACTTGAGTGAAAAGGAAATAGAAACTACGCCTCAAGATGAGTAAAAATTAAAAACTCTTTACTTTTTATTTTCCGCTGACGCTGATGAAAAACCTAAATACAAAACTAAAGCCCGTTTGAAGATGTTTAATTTCTGACCTTATCAAAATCGATCATTACCAACCTTGAATCTTTGTTAGAACCTTGTCCGGAACTTTTCCCTCCTCAACGTCGGCTATAGCCTGTTCCAGCTTATTAAGGCCTTCATCCAGGAGATCTTCTTCAATCGTTAGTGGCGGCTGAATCCTGAGAACGTTTCCTTGGAGGAACGCCAAAATAAGACCGAGCTCATATGCCCTCCACACGACTTTCTTAGCTTCGTTATATGCTCTCTCTTTTGTCTCTCTGTCCTTCACCAAATCAATACCAAGCATCAAGCCAAGACCTCTGACGTCACCAATTAACTCATGTTCCTCTTTCATCTTTTCAAGTCTCCTTTTAGTGTATTCTCCAAGTTTTTCTGCTCTTTTCAGAAGATCATTCTCTTCTATTTCCTCTATCACCGCGAGTGCTGCTCTACTGGCGACTGCATTACCGCTCAGTGTGAAAGTATGGCCGAGAGGGGGTAAGGCCTCCATAATTTCCTCCCTCCCAATCACTGCACTGATTGGAAATCCACCACCCAATGGCTTGGCAATTGTAATTATGTCAGGAGTGACGTCGAAATGCTCTATGGCAAACCATTTGCCTGTCCTGCCCATCCCGCTTTGAACTTCGTCCACAACAAGGAGAATTCCATGTTCATCAAGAATCCTTTTGATTTTTCTGAAATACTCTTTTGGAGGAACAACCATCCCTGCATCTCCCTGTATTGATTCAGCGAAAAGTGCTGCAACACCATCAGCATAGACTTCTCCTTCGAATTTTTCCTTTAGATATTTAACGCATTCCATCTTGCAGCTTTTTGGCTCTTTTCCAAAAGGACAGCGATAGCAGTTAGGATAGGGGATGTAGTGTATGTCACTGAGTTCGCCGACTATTGAGCGCACTTCGAAGTCAAGGCCTGTTATGCTCATTGCACCGTAAGTTGCTCCGTAATAGCTTCTTAAATAGCTTAGAATCGTTCTTCTCTTTGTATATGCCCGTGCAAACTTTATTGCGCCATCATTGGCATCGCTTCCACTTTGTCCAAATGTAATCTTTGCATTTTTTATTGGGGAAATCTCTTTTAATTTTTCTGCTAACAGAAGAGGCTCTAATGGAAAACCATAGATGAAAGTGAAGTGTATCAATTTTTGAGTTTGTTCTATAGCAGCTTTGACAACTCTTTCATTGTTATGACCGACGTTCTGAACTGCGGCATCGCTTAAAAAGTCGATGTACTCCCTCCCCTCGATATCCCACACTTTTGCATTTTTTGCTTTAACTCCTACAATTGGAGCATATGTTACTCTGGCGGCTTTTGGAAAAACTTTTAAGTATCTTTCAACAACTTCCTCAGGTTTTAAATTCATGAATTTCATGCTCGCACCCTATATACTATATGCGTTTGGAAATAATATCTTTTTCGGTCAATTCTTGCTGGATGTATAGAACTTTTAAGAATATTACACTGAATTAGCAGATAAAAGGGCAAAAAATGCTAATAGTAAAATAAAGATAGTACTCTCGATAGAACATCTTATATCCTCAATAGCACATCCAGCCAAGTGGTGTCTCAAGTAGACCACAGGGATATTCTAAGTCACAATTTCAACTCCTGCCTTTTTAACTATATATGTATCCTCCTTTTTTATAGCCCCTTCAGGGATCATGAGTGGAGAGTGGATTATTGTTAGAACCATGTTTTCCTGAACTTTCTGAGCTCTCTGGGGAACCACTATGGTGGCTATTGGAGGTTCTTCTATCAACAAACCCACTCCGTGTGTGTAGCCAGCTATATATGCATCACCAAATCCATTTTCCCTGATAAACTTAGCCAATTTCTTCTCAACTGATGCTAAGGATACTCCGATTCTTGTCTCTTCGAGGGCTATTTCATGACCCTTTTCTTTAATCTCAATAGCTTTTCTTACTCTTTTCCCGGGATCACCTATGATGAAAGTTCTTGCCATATTGGCATAATAGTGGTTCCAGTCAGCTCCTATAACAACGGTAACTACTCCACTCTCTTCAACCCTCAAATCTCTGAAAGGTTCAGCATGCGCCCTCGGGGTTGTTGAAACATAGACCTTAGGATCTTCGCTGCCACTGAGCATAAGCTCTCTCATAACCTCTGCCGCGATCTCAAGTTCGCTAATTCCAGGCTTTATGACTTCTTCAGCTACTTTCATGCCCTTCTGGGCAATCTTCCCAGCGTTTCTTATATTCTCAAGCTCCCACTCATCCTTTATCATTCTCAGTCTCATTGTAAGGTCAAATATGTCCACAACTTCCACCGATGGATTTAACCTTTGGAAGAGCTTGAGGAAAAGCAGATAAGCATCTCTCTCGACGCCGAATTCCAGTCCAACCCTATGATAGCCATTTTTTGCAATCCAGCTCACCACTCCGGCCATTAAATCCTCAACTTTTTGAAACTCAACCACGTTCTCTATCCAGCTCTTCTCCCTGAAAAGCTCCCCTTCTCCTTTAACCACATAAACTGTAGGTTCCCCTTCTGCAGGGATTATGAGGGAAGGCCGAAGCCATTTAGTGCCTGTGAAATATATATAACTGGAAAGAGTCCGTATAACTGCTCCATCTATCTCGTTTTCCCTGAGCAGCTTCTGAAACCTTTCAACTCTTTTCCTGAATATCTCATCTGTTCCTCTCATCTCAATCCCTCCAATCGAGTAGTCTCTTCTCGCCTTCTAAGGCTTTTAACCTACTTATTTCTTGGGTAATTTCAAGCGTTCCCAGATAGTTACCTTCATCATCTCTTACAGGCACATATTTTATGTACACAAATTTTGGTCCCATCTGTATCCAGAATTCTGCACTCTCCTTTCTCCCTTCCTTAAATGCCCTGAGGATTTTGTTTACTATATGAACACTTTTCGGTGGATGGCAGAGCTGAACTGGTCTTCCTATTATTGAAGGAGTTCTCGTGAATATTCTGTCTCCTCCAGAGAAAAACCTAACTCTATCGTCTTTGTCAATGAAAGTGATATCAACTGGCAAATGTTTGAAGATCGCATTCAGCTCTTTTACTGAGAGATATCCATTTTCAACTTCAATGTCTCCTTCTCTCTTAACCTGTGTTTTATCTGCTTCCAGACTTTGCCCTTTGAGGGCAACCTGCACTTCCCTCGGTAAGCTTAGTATATCCTCAGCCGTTAAACCTGGATCTATCTGCCATGGATAAAGGGGCTCGATTTTGGGATTCCATTCGGCTGGTTTGACCCTGTAGTATCCGATTTCACTTTCCTGCATTTTTACTGCCTTCCATTCTCCTTCGGATAGAAGTGCATGAAGGGTTGGATAAAGAATGTTGTTCTCTCTGAAAACCATGTCAATTAAAGCTCGTGAAAGCTCCCCAGCTTTATCCTTGAGTGCCTGCATAAATTTATCCCATGACATTCCATCCTTTTTAGCTATGAGTTGAAGGAGCTGGCGAATTATGTATCTTATCTCATCGTGCTTAGTCCACAGAACGGTTGCAACTGCGGTTATGCCTCTCCTTTCAATGTATGGAAAGAGGAGCATTTCTTCCCGGTTGTAATGTGTAAATCCAACAGCTCTAAGGTTTTTAGCAAGCTCTTCCACAATTCTCAGAAGTTCCTCTCTCATTGTTTCATCTTTGGTATTTGCCAGTGTTGAAGCATACAAATTGAGCATTTCTGCATCTTTCATTATCTCTTTGTTTTCCTCATAGAGAGTTCTTAGGGGATGCCCTTCCGGAAGACTTTTTTCCTCTTCTTTCTCCGCTCCAGCAACTGCCTCCCTAAAGAGTTCAACGTGGATATCGCACATTTTAGCTATCTCTCTCGCTGAGATACCCTCTTTAACCAGTTCTTGCTCAATAATCGGAATTTCAAGTGGAGAAATGCTCTGGAGCAACGCCTTGAATTCCTCCCTGAGTTTTTCAACATCTTCACCCTTGTGAATTTTCTTCAGGAGCTCTTTCATCCTCTCCTTCTTATGCTCACGATTGTTTAAAATTTCAGTCATTTTATCACCTTCATGACACATGTCATACTGAGCATTTTTAAGCTTTTCTACTCAATTTTGGGTAGTACCGATGTAACTGTGGTTATGCCAAACAATGGGGGTTTATTAGTATTTTGAAAACAGCATTCACACAGCATTATTCTACGAGTTTCTACTCACTTTTGTCCAGTAAAACTTATATGTCACGTGTCATTGAAATTTAAATGTCATGAAAACGAATGCCTTTGAGGTTGCTTCTCGATATGTATATCCCTCATTGAGAAGGCGCTTAGTTGAGATTTTATATAGGAACCATAAGCTTAGACAGACAGAAATTGCTAACCTTCTTTATATTACCCAATCGGCCGTTTCCCGCTACTTAAAAATGGATAGGGGTGCTCTGATAGATGTTGAAAGTTTTGGAGATATTGACATGGAACTTAAAATGCTGGCTGATGAGATAATCAGAAAACAGCCTGATGAATACAACCTCCACTCAAGACTTATAGAAATCTCTCTGAAGATGCTCGGAAAGGGGTATGTGTGTTCCTTTCATCTCCACATTGACCCTGAAATTGACCCCAAGAACTGTCATGTATGTTTAGACCTTTTTGGAGAAGGAGATTAACAGTGTAAAGATTATTATCAGGATTATCTCATAGGTTTCTACCAGTGCCGCAGATGGCCATGGAACGAATGTTCCCAAAACTGCGAGCAGAAAAATTAGAACAACTGGATTCCGAATTTTTCTCCTACTTCCCAACCCAAACACCAGCATCCCGATGAAGAACTGGATAAAGAAATATGTTGAGATAAATGTATGAGGTCTTGTTCCGGAGTGAAACACCCCAATCAGGGCAAGAAATATTGCGGAAACGCTGATATATGATGCTCCAATGGTCTGGAGCTTATTGCCTGAGAGTGAGAGGAGATACACCGAGAACAGCATCATAAATATTGCCGTAATAATCAAGCCGCAGTTGTAAATCCATGGTGAGTTGGCGGAGATATCACCAAGATCACTTAAGGCATTCTGAAAAAAGTCGAACCATGGATTTCTGTATATGCTCCATCCTGTAAAGATCCAGAAAATTGCACCTCCTGCAATCCCAAAAAATCTAAAAAATTCTGGAATCTTCATTGTTTGTCCCCGGGAACATTCTGTTCCAAAACCTTAATATGTTTTCTATACCATCTCAATGTGGTGGTAATCATGAAAAGGGCTTTAGTCACATTAACACCTCC
>CAZAPD010000057.1:0-34474 GCA_964487115.1 uncultured Thermococci archaeon
TGATCGAAGGAATTGGCGAAGACAGGACGGTTTACGAGGTGGAGCCAAAAATATAAAAGGCATTTCCTATTGCATCCTGTTTCCAGAACAGTTCTTCAATCACCGCAAGATTTATAAATCTGAGCTCTACCCTATCCATTGAGCACGGGGCGGTAGCTCAGCCTGGGAGAGCGCCGGACTGAAGATCCGGGTGTCGGGGGTTCAAATCCCCCTCGCCCCACCATTCTGCGGTGGTAGTCTAGCCTGGTCCAGGACACCGGCCTTCCAAGCCGGCGACCCGGGTTCGAATCCCGGCCACCGCACCACAATCTGTTTTTGAAGCCTTGAAAGAGCATCACTATAACCGCCCTCTGCAACAAGTTTTGCAAGCTCCTCGACCAAACCATTATACCAGTCCGTTTCTTCTGCCACTAATCGACTGAATCTTGGAGAAGAGACACACTTCCTAATGGGCTTCTTGTTCTATTACCTTCACTCACCAAATGTTTCTAACTCTAAGTTCCTCAGCACAGTACATATCATACGTGTTGATTCGTGCTGCTTTTAAAGAGAAAAAGTTTTTAATCTTTGATGTGGTGTTAAATTAAGGTGTTTAAGATGAAGAGAAAGAGCTTTCTCACCGAACAGCAGATTAAAATTCTCCGGCTGAGGGCAAAAGGACTTAAACAGAGTGAGATAGCAGAGATGCTTGGGACAAGCAGAGCAAACATCAGCATCCTTGAACACAGGGCCCTTGAAAAGATTCAGAAGGCAAGAAACACTCTCCTCCTATGGGAGCAAATCAACTCTAAAATCAGTGTTGATGTTAAACAGGGAGAAGATATCTTTGACGTTCCAGAAAAACTGTTCAAAAAAGCCGATGAAATGAATATAAAGGTGCCGTACAGTACGGCAGAGATTATAGCCTTTCTGGTTGACCATGCTCCAATTGAAGACAGAATAACCAAGCGTGATTTTACCCTCTTTCTCGATGCGAAAGATAGATTGAGAATAAGTGAGTGCATTCTGGAGGACTTCGAGGAAACAAAGAAAGGTTAGCACTGAGCGGAATCACCTCAAAAGGGTAATAAAGGTAATGAATGTATCCCTATTGGTGGTGACTATGCTGGGAGACTATCGTTTTCCACCGAGATATGGACCCGAATGGGGGAGTGGAGGAATCTTCGGATTGAGATACCACAACGGTGTTCTCTATTTCACCGTGGCCTTTGAAGCTCAGGCTCATTTCGTGAAGGAAGAAGACGAAAGGATGTATGAGTTTGAGCTGGTTGGGGAAAGACCTACCTCTGGAGGGGACACTTACAATGCCGTCGATACTGTCGATGAATTCATATATTTTGGTGGCTGGGTTCATGCTCCAGCAATCTATAAAAACAGAACTATAAGCTTCGTCAATAAGTACTCTCATGTGCATGAATACGACACTGAGAATGACGAGATAAGACTCGTTTGGAAGGAGTCAATACACCATGAAACCGAGTGGGCTGGGGAAATAAGCGAAATAATCTACGATCCATACAACGACAGGCTTCTCTTAGCCAGAGAGGACGGTCATGCAAATCTTGGTGTTTATTCCCTTGACAGAAGGACGGGAAACGCTCAACCCCTCATAAAAGAACCTTCTCCCAAAGGGACTCTCGTCCATGACACCGTCTTTTTCGGTATAGGAAATAACTTCGTTTCAGGAATCGGGGAGTTTAAAGCCCTCGATCTCATAACGAACAAATGGGAAAGTTTCAAACCTGGGAGGAGCCTTGATGGGAGGCCATACATAAGGCCAAGGCTTGGAGCCATGGCATCGGCTTATAACAGGGCTTTTGCATTTGTGCGTGGAGGACTCTTTGTCGGCAATCCATTCATGGGGGATGAATTTACCTTTGCAAGGCTTTTTGAGTTCTATACATTTTATGCTCCATTCAGGGTTAATGCTATAAACGTCGGCGGTGGAATTCTAACAGCATTCAATGCTCACCATGATGCAACTTATAGGTTTGACATGGGAGAGAGCATAGAATGGACCACCACTAACATCATAACCGGCCCGAGCATTCTTGTTTATGTTGCACCCCCAATGGTGAAGATAGTTGGTGCCTTTGGAGCGAGGATAACGAGCATCGAAAAGATGAATGGCAAGATACTGTTAGGAACAAACAGCACTCCCAATACAGGCGCCAAAGAAGCAACACCTTTTGATACTGGAAACAAGGACATAGTTATTCTGGACGAAAAAGCCATTCAGGAGAAACCGCCAGCGGTTAGTTTTTCTCTGCCCCTATTCCTCCCGAGTATGGGAAAAAGATATGGAGGTGGGGCATTTGGCGGAATTCCGCTTGAAGGTTACCGTGAACCGAGGATAATAATCTATGCATCAAGAGACAACAAGCTAACCATTTACGAATACGACCTCGCACTGCCCCTTGGAGACGCACATCAGGAGACATTTGAAATAAGAGCAGGAAAGAACATAATAGCCCTAAACTCTTTCAGCGGAATAGTTTCATTCGAACTGGAAAAAGAGGATATGAAAGGAAAGGCTCGGATAGAACTTCTTTAGTTTTCCACCTTTCCTATTTTTACCTCGCCTCTGTGGTTCTTCCAGCTGTAGCTGGACTCAACAAGCTCTTCAAGAGTTAGCCTCTGTGCTCCAACAATTTCCGGTTTAAACTCCTTAAGCATCTCCAGTACTTCATCTCTGGACATCTTGGATTCATCAAAAACCAGTGAGCCCCTCTTGGAATAACCATTAATAAAAGCCCGATAAATCCCTTCCTTCTTCAGGAGTTCGTACTGCTTAATCATAGCATCCACTGGATTTATCTCCCCAAACTTCAGCTCAACCTTTAGCATTTTGATCACCCAAAGTAGTTCTCTATGTCTATGTAGGTCTTTCTGTAAAGCTCGCTCTTCTTCATCTTCTCGACAAACTCCCTTGTCCTGATGTATTTGTCCTTTCTGTACTCCCAGTTGGGATGAAGTGCTTTCCACTCCTCCCAGCTGTAGCTGAACTGAGCCTGCACCTTGTCACGGTAGAGCTCGGGAATGACATTGAAGGTACAGAAAGGCACTATCCTCCCGTCAGGCATGGCATAGTGTATGACACAACGTTCAACACGCTCAACATCGTAGTTATACTCGTCCATGAAGTGCATCATTCCAAGGAAGAGAGCATTTACGTGGAACTGTCCGAGAGCATCATAGTTTCCGTGCATAAATGCATTCTTAATCAGACTCAGAACATCGAGCCCTTCTGGTGCATATTTCTCATCGTAAAAGCTCTTGAACTTGAGGAATATCTCCGCACCCAGCTTGAGCTTCTGGAGCTTTCCTAAGTGTTTCCACTTCTGAACTTCTTCTGTTTTACTCTCCAAATATTCAACGAAGCCTTCAACATCAAGGAACCTGCTTATCGGAACGACACGCTTCCTCTCACGGTCAAGGAAAACATAGGTTGCAGCACCACAGCAGTAGTGGCTTGTCATGTAATATCTGGTTCCTGCAAAAGCCTCAAAGAATCTTGCGATGTGACCTGCTATTGGGATGGGATACCAGTCATCCATTGCTATTTCTCCATTTGTTTGTTCCTCTATTCTGGCTATGGCACCGGGTATGGTTATTCTAAAGCGTTGCCGCTCTTTTTTCGGCACCCTACCGACAAGGGAAATCGGTTGGAAGTTTACACCACGGATTATGTCGAGGTGATTGAGGCCAAAATTAATTATTGCCCCAAGTTCATGGTCGTTGACATTTCTTATGGTTGTCGGAACCAAAACAATCCCCGGACCTCCTGCTTTTCTCACATTCTCAAAGATAAGTGGAATCTCCCAATGGTTCTTCCAGTTTGTCTTTGGAGTCATACCATCATAGCTTAGATAAAGGGTATTCACCCCGGCCTCACGGATTTTTTTAACGAGTTCCGGCTCAAAAGCGAGCTTTATACCATCTGTGTTGAGCTGGATGTGGTCATAGCCTTCCTCCTTAGCTATTCTGATAATTTCTATGAGGTCATCCCTTAAAGTGGGCTCCCCACCCGTCAACTGAACCGCGTTGGCTCCTATAGGATATTCCAGCCTTGCATTTCTCAACATCATCCTGATCTGCTCAAGGGTAGGTTCATAGATAGGCTGGCCTTCTTTAGCATAGAAGAAGCAATACCAGCAACTTAAATTACATCTGTTGGTCAAGACTATGTTGAGAAGATTGGTATGAGAGCGATGCCTTGCACATAAACCACAGTCAAAAGGACAGTTGACCCCGCTGTTCTCAACGTTAAAACTCATTAAATTAAAATCGTACTTCCATTTCTGGAATCGATAATACTGTTCGACACTCTCATAATAAACATCCGTTATCATGCCTTCAGGACATTTTTTGGTTATCCAAACTTTACCATCCCTTTCCCATACCAATGCAGGAACAACCCTCCTTGTCTCCGGACAAATTGAATATGTCTTATGGGGGAGAGGTCCTCCATAGCTTCTACTTGCTTTTTTAATCATTTCGTCAAATTCCTTTTCATTGATTTCTGGAAATTCTATAATATTTCTCACTCTATGGGTAAGCTCTTCGAATTCTTTTTCACCGCTGGGGGTTTCCCCAATACTCTCGGCCATTTCTATCACCTCAAATTTTCTCTTACCCTCCAGAGACTATTCTTCACTTGGGTATAAAAACTTTTGCGTAAATATGAAAATTTATCTGCATAGGTATGCTGTATACGAACTAAACTGGGATTAAGATTAAATAGATTTCAGAGAAGTTAATGTGGTGATACAATGCCAGCAAGAGAAATGAGGATGGAAATGTTTCTCAGAGCTCTAATAAAAAGGGACTTCACGCGAGCCAGAGGACATTTGGATAAACTACAGAAACTTGTAGGAAGTGACGAATGGGGAAAAGGTTATGGAAAGGCCATAAACGGATTTATGAGTGCCCTAAAGGATAATGACACAGATTCTCTAATAGTTCAGCTACTTAACACCCATGATAAAGAAAAAGCTGAAATGCTTCTCAAACGCTTTGAGGATATTTTAAAGCATGAGTTTAGAGACGAATACGAAAAAGGGTATTACACTGCATGGGTTGAGTTTCTTAATGCATACCTTTCACAAAGAACCTTAGGTGTTAAACGTGTCAAAAGATAACCAGATGAAAAAACTGGAAGAGAAAATCAAAAAGTGTCAGAGATGTCCGTTAGGGCAGCTTAGAACTCATCCAGTTCCAGGAAGCGGGAGTTATGATGCCAGAATAATGTTTGTCGGTGAAGCCCCGGGCTACTGGGAAGATCAGAAGGGCTTGCCCTTTGTGGGAAGAGCAGGTAGGATTTTAGATGAGCTTCTTGAAGAAATAGGTCTTAAGAGAGAGGACGTTTATATAACGAATATTGTTAAATGTCGTCCGCCGGGAAATAGAGACCCTACTGAGGAAGAAATTAAAGCCTGCTCGCCTTATCTGGACAAACAGATTGACCTCATCCGACCTAAAATCATAGTCCCATTGGGACGGCATTCAATGGCATATATTCTCAGAAAGTTTGGATTTGTTCCTGAGCCCATAAGCAAAATCCATGGTAATGTGTTTGAAGCCCATACATTATTTGGCAAGATTCTTATAGTTCCCGTGTATCATCCAGCAGTTGCACTTTATAAACCCGCCCTTAAAAAAGAACTGCAGATGGACTTCAAGACTCTTAAAGAGATTCTCAACGATATAGAAAGCTAAATTTTTCTTCATTTTTCAATTACTATTCGGAGTAACCCTCTTTCTTCATGCATTTTTTCACTATAATAGCCTTTTCTTTGAAACTTTTCTAAGAAAAGTTTTTATTGAATAAGCGTGCATTAATGTATTTGAAGATGCATCAGTGACTTATTATAGCATGAAACGAAAATAAATGACCATAAACGTGCATGAAGATGCACCATCACTTTGTTGTATTTGATAGAAATCCAATATTTCCAGCAAAAAGTTCGGTATATATGCCAGAATGTCAATCATTATCCAGAAACATTTATAAAATCCCCCAAGATTTTTGAATGAAGAAATGTGGAGGTGGAAATGTGTCTGATTTCGGTATACTGTCCTTACTGCCCCCTCTGGTGGCAATTATCTTAGCTATCTGGACAAAAAGGGTTATACTTGCATTGTTTGCAGGTGTTTGGATTGGTGGAGTAATGGTCTCTGGATGGAACCCGATAACAGGAACCACACAGACTCTTGATTGGATTGTCAAAAATGCCATTGATGACTGGAATGTCAAAATACTGCTTTTCGATTTCCTCATCGGTGCTGGTGTAGGACTGATCTACAAATCCGGTGGTGCATTTGCCATAGGGCGCGCATTAGCCAGCAGAGTTAGAACAAGTAGAGGCGCTTCCATCATGGGATGGATTCTCGGTGTTCTCATATTCTTCGATGACTATACAAACACCATTATCGTCGGTAATACAATGAGGCCGATTACAGACAGGACAAGAGTATCAAGAGAGATGCTGGCTTATATAGATGATTCAACAGCCGCACCTGTTGCAGGTTTGGCCATAGTCTCAACATGGATTGGTTACGAGGTCGGTCTCATAGGTGACGCCTTCAAGGATCTCAATGTTAGCTATGGTGCATATGTTGCCTGGATGCACAGCGTTCCCTTCAGATTCTACTCAATACTGGCGATACTCTTAGTTCTCATAGTAGCCGCAACACACAGACACTACGGTCCCATGCTTAAAGCTGAAATGCGCGCCAGAACAGAAGGTAAAGTTCTTCGTGATGGTGCTAAGCCGCTCATGACAACTGAAGTTGACCTTGGAATGCCGAAGGAAGGCGGAAGTGTGCATATTTTCATATGGCCAATAGTGACGCTCATCTTTGTAACGCTCTACGGAATGTGGTACACTGGAGGCGGAAGCAAGACCTATGCCACAGATGGTATTATGGGCGTTCTTGGTAACTCTGATTCTGCCCTTGCTCTGCTCTGGGGATCATTTGCTATGGTCGTCGTTGCATTTTTCCTCGTGCTCCTCACAAAGCAGATGAACATTGAAGAAGCTGAGGATGCGATAATAAAGGGCATGAAGCAGATGGTCATAGCAAACACCATTCTGCTTTTGGCATGGAGTATTAAAAGCGCCACCGATGCCGTTGGAACAGCACCGTACATTGTTAATATAGCCAAGAGCGCAGGAGTCACCGGTGGTGTAGTGCCACTTATAGTATTTCTGGTTGCAATGTTTATCTCCTTCACAACGGGAACAAGCTGGGGAACATTCAGCATCATGATGCCCATAGCAATTCCCCTCGCCTATGGCGTCACTGGCTACGTCGGCCCGGAAGTCTTCGCTGCAATAGGTGCTGTCTTTGCCGGCGGTATCTTCGGTGACCACTGCTCGCCGATAAGCGACACGACGATCATGAGTTCGATGTTCTCTGGTTCGGATCACATTGACCACGTTACGACGCAGATACCGTACGCGGTAACAGCTTCAAGTGTTGGCCTCGTGCTTTACCTGCTCTTTGCCATAGGCATTAGAAGCTGGGGAATTCTTATTCCCATAGGCATTATACTCCTTGTTGGTGCGTGGTACATTCTCACCGAGTGGTACGGCAAAAAGTACGGCATACCTCATGGACAGGTCCCGATATATGTTGTGGAGGAATGAGCCCTTTCTTTTCCCCAATTTTTATTAAGGTTTTTATGTATTTTTTCTGGTGGGTTCAATGCTGGTTAAAGCGTTCATCCCAGCACATATAACTGCATTCTTCTTTCCGAGGTTTCATGATGATCCCTTAAAAGCGGGCTCATTAGGAGCGGGAATTAATCTCAATAAGGGAACTAATGTTTTTGTTGTTACTGATGAAGGTGCAGGAAGACTTGTTCATGTTATCTTTAATGGCAAACCTGTGAAGAGAAGTGCCGCCAAAATCAGTTATGGCGTAGCTGAGGAAATTATCCCTCCGGATTTCAGAGGAGATGTAGAGATATGGCAGTATTTCGATTTTCCAAATGGACATGGCTTTGGAAACAGTGCAGGTGGTGCCTTAGGAACGGCCCTTGCACTGGCATATTCTTTTAAAAACAAAACACTCCTTCAAGCCGCCAGAGTTGCCCATAAGCATGAGGTTATTCATGGAGGCGGATTGGGGGATGTAATAGCCCAACTGCATGGCGGTCTTGAGATGAGAATAAAGGCAGGAGCTCCGGGGATTGGCGTTGTTGATAACATCTTTTTTGGGGATTACAAGGTTCTTACAGTTCCTCTCGGTAGGCTGAGCACAAAAGAAATCCTTAGAGGAGAAATTATCGACAAGATTGAGGTTAATGGAGAACGGGCTCTTGAGAAGCTGTTAAAAAATCCCACCCCAGAAAACATGATGCACTTAGCTCGGGAATTTGCCGAAGGTACAGGGCTCATGGAGGGGGAACTCCTTGAAATAGCCCAAGAACTGGATAAGGTTCTCAGACTCCCCTCTTCAATGGTGATGCTTGGGAGGAGCATATTTGCCCTTCTTAGGGAAGATGAGATTCCCCGGGTAAAGGAGGTTATTAATGATCTTGCGATAGAGAAATACTCAATCTGCGAAATCTACAACAGCAGACCAGAAGTAGGCAGGTGGATAGGCTAACATTTTTTACCTTGGGAGTTCAATATCTCTTTAGGTGATGGTTATGAAATACAGCGAGCTTGCGGGTTTGTATCAGAGGCTTGAAAAGACCACGTTGAAAACTCTGAAAACAAAGTATGTAGCTGAATTTCTGCGGAGTGTTGAAGATGCTCGACTGCTTGAGATTCTGCCATACCTCATCCTTGGAAAAGTTTTTCCCGACTGGGATGAGAGAGAACTCGGAGTAGGTGAGAAACTTCTGATAAAGGCAGTTTCAATGGCCACCGGTGTTAAGGCTGAGGAGATTGAGAACTCTATAAAAGACACAGGGGATTTGGGCGAGAGTGTTGCACTGGCTTTGAAAAAAAGGAGGCAGAAGAGCTTTTTCTCACAGACTCTGACAATCGAAAGGGTTTATGAAACATTCGTTAAGATAGCCGAGACAAGTGGAGAGAGAAGTCAAGACAGGAAGCTAAAATATCTCGCAAACCTCTATATGGATGCAAAGCCCGAAGAGGGTAAGTATCTCACCAGAACAATACTCGGCACAATGAGAACCGGTGTTGCTGAAGGAATCCTCAGGGATGCTATTGCAGAGGCATTTAAAGTTAAGGCAGAACTTGTTGAGAGGGCATACATGCTCACAAGTGACTTCGGCTATGTCACAAAGATAGCAAGGCTGGAAGGCAATGAAGGACTTGGCAGGGTTCAAATTCAAGTTGGGAAGCCCATAAGACCGATGCTCGCTCAGGTTGCGGCAAACATCGAAGAGGCCCTTAAAGAGATGGGTGGGGTGGCTGCTTTTGAGATTAAATATGATGGTGCGAGGGTTCAGGTTCACAAAGATGGCACCAAGGTCATAATATACTCCCGCAGGCTTGAAAACGTTACAAAATCAATTCCCGAGGTTGTTGAGAGGATAAGAGAGCATATCAAAGCTGATAAAGCCATTGTAGAAGGAGAGCTCGTTGCCGTTGGAGAAAACGACAGGCCAAGGCCATTCCAGTTCGTCCTAAGGAGGTTCAGACGAAAGTATAACATCGAGGAAATGATTGAAAAAATACCCCTTGAGCTCAATCTGTTTGATATCCTCTATATAAATGGTGAGGGACTTATCGATTCTACCTTCAGCGAGAGAAGGCACTCTCTTGAAAAAATCGTTGAGGAAACCGAGGGGATAAAGCTGGCTATTCAGCTCATTACCGATAACTCTACGGAAGCCGAAGAGTTTTATAAAAAAGCTCTGGAGCTTGGACATGAAGGAGTTATGGTGAAGAGGCTTGATTCTGTCTATGAACCCGGAAACAGAGGCAAAAAATGGCTTAAGGTAAAACCCACAATGGAGAACCTCGACCTGGTAATTATAGGTGCTGAATGGGGAGAGGGCAGGAGGAGTCATGTTTTTGCATCCTATCTCCTCGGAGCCTATGATCCAGAACAGGGCACTTTTCTTCCTGTTGGTAAGGTTGGAAGCGGCTTTACGGATGAGGATCTGGTGGAATTCACAAAGATGCTGAAGCCCCTCGTTGTCAGAGAAGAAGGCAAGAATGTTGAGATAGAGCCCAAGGTTGTTATTCAAGTTACATATCAGGAAATCCAGAAGAGTCCAAAATATGAAAGCGGCTTTGCCCTCAGGTTCCCGAGATACGTGGCTTTGAGGGAGGACAAAAGTCCTGAGGAGGCAGATACACTGGAGAGGATTGCACAGCTCTATGAACTACAGGAGAGGTTTAAAGCCGGGAGAAGATGATTCTCTTTCTTCACAACAATTTGCAGGGCTCTACCCACGGCAATCTTCAGGTAAAGGATGAACAGAATACTCAGAAAGACACCAGCCAAGATGATTGTTTCCTTCTCTCCAGCAGATGCCGCCAGCACAGGATAATCATAGATTGCATGGGCAAAAACAGCGAAAATCCATCCAGCCAATGCTTCCCTCTTTTTACCATAGAGCAGGTAACTTAAGGGAACTACTGTCCACAGCACATGAAATACGATCACGATGAGCCTCACACTAAAAAGCAGTATCTGGGTGCCGCTCTGAGCAGATGCAAGAATGAAGGCCGATATATAGGAAATGGTTTCAAAAGCAGCAAATACCATTGCAATTCCAAGGGTGAGTTTCCAGAGCCGAGATCTCTCCAACCTCCCAAATAGAAACAAAGCTGGGGTGAGCTTAAGACTCTCCTCAATAAGTCCAATTGAAATTGCCATAAACTGCGGAGATCTATAAATTTTCCAGATGAAGAGCTCCAAGAGTCCTGAGATAAACAGCAGCAAAACTCCGGCAAAAAGAGCATGTAACGGCCAGATAGTCTCCGGAAGTTCTTCCCATTTTCTCCTAACTTTTTTTAAACTATCTAATGCAACTATACCTCCAAGAAGTACTACAAACCCCACGTACACTCCCATTATTCTGGCAATCATCATTAGGTTCTCTTTAATGGAGGTTTATTAACCTGTCCGTTTTATTTTCCTTTTAAAGCTCTACCCAGTATAAATCTACCCACCCAAACTTTTTAAGCAATCCAGTTAACCTGCACTACGAATTTTGTTAAATTAACACAGAGGTGTCAAAGGTGAAGGAAGAGCTGATCAGGATGATATTCGAAGAGGAAGCTATCCGTTTTGGACGTTTTATTCTCACATCTGGAAGAGAGAGTAACTACTACATTGACATTAAAAAGCTCATTACGAATCCCCGAGCATTAAAGCTCATTGCAGAACTTATGGAAGAAAAAACTCGACAGTTGAACATAGAGTTTGATAAAATTGCAGGTCCGGAACTCGGTGCAGTGCCAATAGCGACGGCACTCGCTCTGAAAACTGAAAAACCCCTCCTCATCGTCCGGAAGAAAAAGAAAGAGCATGGAACCGGAAAACAGATTGAGGGAGAGATCAAGGTAGGAGATAGGATTCTGCTGGTAGAGGATGTTACAACAACAGGAGGGAGTGTTTTGAGAGCAGCGAAGATACTTGAGGAGAAGGGTGCTATAGTTGCTGCAATAAGCGTTGTTGTAGACAGGGAAGAGGGAGCTAAAAATTTGATTGAAGGAAAATACAAATTCATTCCCCTGATTACAGTTAAAGAACTGTTCAAGTATCAGCTTAAAAACGTCTAATGTTGAGAATCCTTATAACTGAACGATACAGCTGGTCCCAGTAGCTCTCCTTTTTTCTTACTCCAAATATCCACTTCTCCATGCTCTTCCCACATCGGTTTATACCTCTTGATGCCTTTGTCCGGGGTTTGTATATCAGTACCGGCATACCAAGATTTGTAGCCTCTGGAACCCTGAGATCAAAGGGCACAACACCTATCACTGGGACCTCAACTTCATTTTCAAGAAAATTAATTATAGGCTCAATATTACGGGAAGATTCCCTAATTTTATTGATTATAACCCCCACTTTTAGTTCATATGCTTCTCCCAGTTGCTTCAGTTTTATAACTTCATTCTCTATCATTTTCCGAACAGAGTATATTGGAGAACGCTCTAATTCTATTACTATTATCTGATAGTTAGCAAGTTTGAATGTGGGTATTGTATCAAACGGTATTCCCACCGGAGAATCTATTATTGTAATATTAAATCTGGTTTTTATTTCATTCACAATTTCCCTTAATCTTTTGCTGGAAACATCGAGCATCTCGTATAAATTTGAACTTCCAGGGAGGATGTATACCCCAGTTTTCATGTCCTGATACACTGCATCATTTATTTTTATTTTAGGATCTTTTAGAAGAGTGTGAAGATTAATTTTAGGATTATCTATTCCAAAATGAAACGCTAATTTTGGCAGGTACAGATCACCATCAATTGCCAATACTTTGTATCCCTGAGAAGCAAAATAGGTACTCAAATTTGCTGTGAGGGTAGTTTTACCTGCTCCACCCCTTCCTGTGATTACTATAGCCACCATTGTTAATTCCCCGCATTTGCAGTAGGGAACTGTATCTGCAATAAAAAGGAAAAGGGGAAACAACATCACATATAATCCTCTAAAGTCTTGGCTTTTATCATAATTGAAGCTTTTTTCTGCCCATAATAGATTTCAACCAAACCATCGGATTCAAGCTTTTTAATTGTTTGAAGAAGGGTAGGCATTGGAGTTTCGAGCTCGGAGCTCAATTTTTGAAGAGAAGTAGCCTTCTTTTTTGTTGCCAATGTCTTATAAACAACGTCCTTTCTCCTACCCAACATTAAAGATGCACCACTATATATTTCGAGCTAATCCTAAATAAACCTTGCTGGACAGTTTTTGTCATCCCATCCTCATGTCTAACTTTAAATTTATAAGTTCCACATTTATTGCAGAGAATATGAGGATTGAAATTAAAGAACTTGAGATGAATGGTTTTGGAAAAGCCCGAATCGGGAGAAAAATCATTTACGTACCTTTCACTGCACCGGGGGATATTGTGGAAGTTAGAAAGTGGCACAGAGAAAAGAAAAAGCTGGTTGCCCATGATTATGAAATAATTGAACCTTCCCCATGCAGAAAAGAGGCCAAATGTCCATATTTTGGAAAATGCGGAGGCTGTCTTCTCCAGCATCTGGCATATAAAGAACAAATCAGATTCAAAGAGGAGAAACTTTACAGTATTCTTGGCTTTGAGGTCAAGGTTACTCCATCGCCAAGGATTTACGGCCACAGAAACAGGATCGATGCCGTTATATCAACGATGGGAATCGGTTTTCGGAGAAGGGGAACATGGTGGGATGTCATTGATATCGAGAGATGTGAGGTTTTTGGTAAGAGAAGTGCAACGGCCCTAAAGGCCTTAAGAGAATTCATTGAAGATTTTAACATCTCCACATATAACATACGTAAAAACACTGGTTTCTTAAGATATATTGTTCTCAGAGAAGGGAAATTTACCGGGGAGTTCATGATTAATCTGGTTACCGCTGAAGGAGTGCTTCCTGAAGAGGTTAAGAGCTATTTTCCCTTTGCAGACTCACTTTACTGGAGCATAAACAGAAGCAAGAGTGACGTCTCTTTTGGCGATATTGGAAAGTTCTGGGGAAGAGAGTTCATAAAAGAAAAAATTGACGATGTAGTGTATTTAATACACCCAAACAGCTTTTTCCAGACAAATTCATATCAGGCTGTCAATCTGATAAGGGAGACCTCCCAACTTGTTGATGGCGAAAGTGTGCTTGACCTCTATTCAGGTGTCGGAACTTTCGGTGTTTATCTCGCCAGACGGGGCTTTGTTGTTGAGGGGATTGAAGCCAATCCTTTTGCAGTAGAGATGGCAAGAAAAAACACTGAGCTGAACGGGGTAAAGGCTGAGTTCAAGATTGGCCAAGACAAAAATGTTGAAAATCTTGGGGCATATGACACCGTGATCGTCGATCCTCCGAGAGCTGGTTTGCATCCAAAACTTATAAAGAAAATCTTAAAAGAAAAACCGAACACCATTATTTATATATCATGCAATCCCAGAACATTAGCTTTAAATCTCGCTGAACTCTCCGAGAGATACTCAATTAAGGAGGCCAAAGGCTTTGACATGTTTCCCCACACTCCCCATGTAGAGATGTTAGTAAAACTGCATTTAAAGGTTTAGATTTAGAACCATAAAGTTCAAAAGCTTAATAAACTTGTTTGACATACTTACAAAGGAGGTGAAAAATATGTTAGATGAGCGTGATAGGATTATAATTCAGATGCTCACCAAAGACGCAAGAACACCCTTCACTGAAATAGCTAAAGTTCTCGGTATAAGTGAAACCGCAGTGAGAAAGAGAGTCAAAGCCCTCGAAGAAGCAGGGGTTATAAAACAATATACAGTTAAGGTCGATCCTGCAAAACTTGGATATCATTTAGTTAGCCTCACGGGAGTTGATACTCTTCCTGAGAAGATATTTGAGGTTGCAAACAAACTCAAAGAATTTGATTTCGTCAGAGATATTTATCTGACCAGCGGAGATCATATGATAATGACTGAAATATGGGCAAAGAATGGGGAAGATCTCTCAGACATAATCTCAAACAAGATTGGTAAGATTGAAGGTGTCACTAAGGTATGTCCAGCAGTTATCCTCGAAAAGCTCAAATGAGTGGCAAAATTTTTAAACCCTGTATTTACTATTTCTTAATGCGCGGTGGTAGTCTAGCCTGGTCCAGGACACCGGCCTCCCAAGCCGGTAACCCGGGTTCGAATCCCGGCCACCGCACCATTATCCCAAAAACAAAAACTTTTTAGAAGCATTTTCTAAAATTTGAATAGGTGATTGTAATGGAACCTCATGAATTCAAGCTCACAGAAGAGGGCATACGAGCGGTTCTTCCACCTCTGGAAGCTGAGATTATGGAATATATGTGGAAAGTTAGAACAGCAACAGCTGGAGAGGTTTATGAAAAACTAAAAGATAAGCATCCAGATATGAGACGTTCCACAGTCAGTATATTAATGAACAGGTTATGCGAGAGAGGACTCTTAGAGAGAAGAGTCGAAAAGGGAAGAGGCGGCATGAGATATGTATATAACATCACGACGACAAGAGAGGAATTTGAACAAAAAGTTGTGGAGAGTATTCTCGATGCCCTCATGAACAACTTTAAGGAAGCTACCTTCGCATATCTCTCTAAAATAAAGAAGTGAGAGCTATGTTGGGGTTAATAATACTCCTCCAAATGCTCCTTGCTGTTCTGTATTTTGGTAAGATAGGTGCTATAACAGTCGGGGTATCCATGACAATCCTTGCTTTTATGTATGTTTGGGTATCCCGCCATAGCCTTAAAGACAAATATATCGAGCTTACCAGAAATGAGATACCATGGTTATATGATAGCATAGTGAAAATGGCCAATAAAGCCGGTATCAGAATCCCCCATGTATATATCTTAGACGATTATATCCCAAATGCATATTCTTTTGGTAGTTCAATAGTCCTTTCTGTTGGCCTTTTTGAAGTCCTCGATCGGGAGGAGATACTTGGTGTTGCAGCCCATGAGCTTGGCCATATTAAAAATAAAGACACCTTATTCTTCCCTATGGTGGTGTATGGAAGATATTTAATGATACTTTTAGCGGTCATGATAATACTATTTTCCCACAACCTCTTCCTAAAGGTGCTGTCTATAGCATTCTACATACTGTACGAGATGGAGAGAATTGAGTTTTTTAAAGATAGGGAGTTTAAAGCCGATGAGACTGCAGTCAGACTACTTGACAGACCATTAAGTTTGAAAGATGCCTTGGAGGAACTTAAATACTACGAAGATTTAAGAACACATGTGAAAGATAGCGCACTGCCCGGGATAGAACCATCCATAGAAAGAAAACCAAAAAAGAGCTTTATGGATACCCATCCAACATACGATGAAAGAATATTGAGGATAATACTGGAATCCGAGGGGATTAATATAAGAAACATTCTTAAGTGATGCATAATGAACATGGACGTTGAAATAGTTTTGGACAGAGAAAAATCGCTCAGGATAAAAAAGATACGGCCTACAAAGGATGAATATTTCATGCTTATTGCAAAACTGGTATCTCTTAGAGCAACATGTCCCAGACTGAGAGTTGGTGCAGTTGCAGTGAAAGATGGTTACATCTTGGCTACTGGTTACAACGGAGCTCCAAGGGGAATGGAACACTGTATAGATGTCGGCTGTCTCATAGTTGATGAGCATTGTCACAGAGCAGTTCATGCAGAGCAGAATGTTATAGCAATGGCAGCCAGGAAGGGAATTAGTTTAGAAGGAGCTACTTTATATGTTACCCATTTCCCCTGTGACACGTGTTTTAAATTACTTATCAATGCTGGGATAAAAGAAATAGTGTATGAGGAGATGTATCCTAATAGAGCCACAGAAATTCTGCTAAAAGAAGCTCAAAAGAAAGGTATAGTAAGGATAAGACAATTTAAACTGTCAAAAGAGAGGGTTAAAGTCTTTTTAGGAGAACTGTTCAGTTAAAATCCAGCCTCCTTTCAGATTTTTATCAAATTAATTGTAGTATGTTCAGGACTTTTTCTCAGACTCCCCGGATTTCTCAATTCTTTTAAGTCTTTTAAGCATGTCATTAATTTCCTCAAATTCAATTGCTATTTTTCTTGTAAGTTCAGTTATTTCCCTCTCAGTTCTATCCACTGCAAGATATATTCTAAAGATCATTAGATAGGCAATACCAATGGCAACCACAAAAAGGGCATCCAAACCCCTGCCGAGACCTAAGAACTTTTTAATTTCAATTGCTATCTCTAACGGGAACACTGCAATAACCAGTACCACTAACAACAGCCCTTCCCAGAATATCAAATCCTCCCAATCAAATTCTCCTTTTCCATATTTACCTAAGACATAAGTCATTAAAACCACTGCAGCTACTATCATGATATATTGTACGGCATACATCATTCATCACCTCAGTTTGTCAAATAAAAGGTTTAAAGCTATCTTAACTCCCTCAATGACATTTGTTCCTTTTTGCATGGAGTATTCACTATAAACCGCTCTGATCGGAACCTCTACTATTCGGCACTTATTCCGTGCAACCTCAATTATTATTTCACTTGAAACAGCATAGCGATCACAGGTTATCCGTATCTTAGATGCACATTTATAATTAAAACATCTCAAACCGCTCTGACTGTCACTGACATACTTCCCTGCAAATAGAGCTGTTACAACATCAAGAACAAAATTTCCAAATCTTTTTATGAAAGGCATCTGGCTAACATCACCTTTTAAACGGGAACCGACTGCAAAGTCAGCTTTACCTTCAGCGACAGGCTTGATAACCCGCAGAGCATCGCTTATTAGATGCTGCCCATCAGCATCAAAAGTTAATATGAGCTCAGCCTTCTTTTTGACAGCAAAAGCTATACCTGTCCCTAAAGCACCGCCCAAGCCTCTGTTGACCAAATGGTTTAATACATGGACTCCCTTTGAAAAAGCTATCTGCCTTGTTCTGTCTTTGCTACCATCATTGACAACAATAATATGTTCAGCCTTAAAATATCTTAACAATTCTTCCAGCACATTTCCGATTGTTAACTCCTCATTGTAGGCCGGGACGACAACATAAATGTTTAGGAGTCTTTTCAGAAGGGGGAGGAGATCCCGCATTGTGGAAATCTCAAAATTTGCTTGAGCATCAAGGGAAAAACTCATCCTGCCTGTTTCATTGGATGTTATAAGAACACTCAACACGCCAAGTTCATTTGCAGGAATGATATCATACCCATGATCTCCAATCACAAGGGTTTTTGTAGGAGGCACACTGAAATTCTCAATAACTTTTTTTAACTGTTCTTTACTTGGTTTAAGCTCCTCAACGGCGACATCATCTCTTGCTATTATCAAATCAAAATACTCAAGGATTCTATGCATCTTTAAGGCTTTTATTGCGGCGGCTTTACAACTTCTTGTCATGAGGGCTATTTTTATATTATTCTCCCTTAAAAATTCCAACACCTCCCGACTACCCTCAAAAAGATAGCTGCTATCCATGCGTTTAATTTCAAGCTCTTTCAGATACGCGTGAAGTGTTTCAAAATCCCTACCGGTTTTCTGAGAAATTCTGTAGAGAGTTTCATACATAGGAGTAAGATCGCCAATTAAGCTTTCTGAAATCCCCTCTTTAATCAGCTTTTCTTTTAATTTCTCTTTGATTTCTGAAAAAGATACTTTGGCGCCTATGAGAGTTCCATCAAGATCAAAGACAGCAAGTTTTATGTCCATAGTGTTCACCGAAGACTTTATTTTTGCTAATACCTACTCTCTTGGGGTCAGAGATGATTTGGATGTCACCATTTATAGGCTTAATCCTTTCATTGGCCTTAACTCCATACATAGCAACTCTCATGAAAAATGCTGGAATAACCGGAAAGGACATACATAAGCTCGATAAACCCGAGGTACCGGAAATGGGGGGTCTGGCAATTTTGATAGCCTTACCATTATCCCTGATATTTGTTCCAAGTCCAGATATTCCAAAAATGATAGCTGTAGTTCTTTTATTTGGATTTGTCGGGATAATTGATGATTTGACAAACATGAAACAATCGCATAAAGTTTTACTTTCTCTTTTAATGTCCATACCAATACTCAGTATTCCTCTTAATGGAAATCTTCATCTGATTCTCTTTTCGGTTAATTTGGGGATTTTGTATTATTTGTTTGCGATTCTTTTCGTAACTGGCTCTGCAAATTTAGTTAACATGCTCGCCGGCTTTAATGGATTAGAAGTAGGAACTTCCGTCATAATCTTGTTTTTCCTCGGATTATTAACTACTGGATACGTTAAAATTCTGGCCTTTACAGGATGTGCTGTGGCCTTAGGGTTCCTGTGGTGGAATCGTTATCCCGCCAAGGTGTTCCCCGGAGATACGGGGACATTAAGTTTAGGAGCACTCATTGGCGTTGTTGGGATAGCAGGAAAAGTTGAAATTCCAGCGCTGATACTTTTAACGCCTCACATACTGGACTTCCTGTTGAAAATTAGGATACGATTTGCTGGCCGAAGTATTGGAAGAACCCAAATTATGGAAGATGGAACGTTGAAAGCTCCTCCTTATCCAAGCTTTTTAGGAATGATAATGAGAACAAAAAAAGTAAAGGAATATGAGCTTGTTGCTATTGTATGGGGAATAGAAGCTGTTCTTGGGATTATCTCACTGCTTCTCTTCTTCTATTAATTTAATCATCCCAAACCCATATTTAGTTTTCTCTCCGAAGCCATTATCATAAGCAAATTTGGCAATATCTAAGGAACCATAATAACGGAAAACCATCAATGATCCCCTATAATATGCGTCTCTCACGAGAATCCTTACAGGTTTGAATTTTATGACATCCAAGGTAAACTCCTTATCCTCTGGCATTTCCCCATACAATTCTGAAAAACGCATTAGCATTATCTTCCTAAGTCTATCAAAAAAAGCATCTTCACTTGGATAGAGATCCCATATCTTCATTTTGTTTCCGCTTATTTTAACCGTCCTCACCATTATCGGGCTCAATGTTGAAAAAAGAGAACCATCTCTGATCTTGGGTTCTTTTAAAACCTTAAAGTCATCAACGATAAACGATATATCATCTATCTTCAGTACAGGACTATCATTAAACCCTTCAACTATAGCTTTTATAACCTCTCCTACAGAAGAAGAGACATACAGGGAAACTGTGTCAGATAATATCCTGATACCCTTATCTGGGATTAGTTCTCTCTTGCGGACAACTATCCTTGAAAATGTAAAATAATCCACATGGCTGGTTTCTATCTTTTTTGAAAGTTCAAGCGAAGCTATAGCCATTTTATCAATCAGCTGTTCATAAATCTGATAATTATAATTAAACGGTAGAATAGTATTTTCCTCTGCAGGCCTCAGCTTTATTTCTACACGCATTAGACTTCACCCCATGATTAGAACCTGGACACACCTCCTTACATAGTCTTATGCACTTCTGGTTATAAAAATTTCGTGTAGCATTTCAATCTAAGGATACCCTTCCATGAGGTAAAAAAACTAAGCCCAAAAGAATATAAATTTTAGAGTGATAGTATAGATAGAGTTAAAAGGGTTCTTCAGCGAGACTAATTATAGAGGTGAAAAATGTGAGTGACATAAATGAAATCGACTTCAAATCATCAAATGAATATGACGATTACATCACCTATTTAAAGAGGAGAATTAGACAGCTTGAACTCCAAGTGAGAACTCTCGAAGCTGATAAGGAGAGACTTGAGAGAGAACTCTCAAGATTAAGAATGGAAATGTCAAGAATGAGGCAACCACCAAACTTTGCTGGGACTTTGCTGGAGCTTCTCGATGAGGATAGAGCAATAGTGCAGAACTTTAATGGACCAAGATTCGTTGTCAGAATTGCCCCTTGGATAGAAAGAGAAAAACTTAAGCCGGGATCAAGGGTTGCCCTCGACCAAAGAACAATGGCCGTTATTGAACTACTCCCAAGTCAGAAAGATCCGAGTGTTTTAGGATTTGAAGTTATCGAGAGACCCCAAGTAACTTACAAAGATATTGGGGGATTAAAAGAGCAACTGAAAGAACTTAGAGAGGCTGTTGAACTTCCATTGAAGCATCCAGACCTCTTTGAAAAAGTGGGAATTGAGCCTCCAAAAGGAGTTTTGCTTTATGGTCCTCCGGGATGTGGAAAGACTCTCATGGCAAAAGCCCTTGCAAATGAAGTCAATGCAACTTTTATTCGAGTGATAGGTAGCGAGTTAGTTAGAAAGTATATTGGAGAAGGAGCTCGTTTGGTCAGCGAGCTATTTGATCTTGCAAAGGAAAAAGCCCCAACTATAATATTCATAGATGAAATAGATGCAATTGGTGCAAAAAGACTTGATGAAACTACTGGCGGTGAAAGAGAAGTAAACAGAACATTAATGCAGCTGTTAGCAGAAATGGATGGTTTCGATGCGCGGGGTAATGTAAAGATAATAGCTGCAACCAACAGGCCAGATATCCTTGATCCTGCCTTGCTTAGACCTGGAAGGTTTGATAGATTGATAGAAGTTCCTCTGCCAGATTTCAGCGGAAGGCTTGAGATTCTTAAAGTACATACCAGAAAAATGAATCTTAAAGAAGTTGACCTAAAGGCAATTGCAGAGATGACGGATGGAGCAAGTGGCGCTGATTTAAAGGCAATTGTAACAGAAGCCGGTATGTTTGCAATTAGAGCGAGAAGGGAGTATGTAACCCAAGAAGACTTTATTAAGGCCATAGATAAGGTTCTTGGATCAGAACAAAAGCTTGCTCAACAGATAGCAATGCATGAGGTTATGTACGGCTGAATTCATCTTTATCTTCTATTTTCAAACCCAAAATATGGATCGTAAATATTTAAGGGCCCTTAACCGCATTATTTAAAAAGTAGAAATGTAGTATTGACGAGAAAAATGGTGAGCAAACTTATAGCACTCGAAGTTTATAGACATCTGAGAGATTTAGACTTTCGTATTCTCAGAGGAGTAGAGTTGAATATGCGTCACCATCGGTGGGTGCCTCTGGAAGATATAGCACATTTTGCCAGAACAGATGTAGAAACTACCTCTCACCGTCTTGGAAAGTTAGATAACTGGGAACTCGTGAGGAGGAAGAGTGATATAGGATATATCGGCTATCAGCTCACAATTCACGGTTACGACGCCTTGGCTATAAGAGCTTTCTCAAAGAAAGGAATAATTGAAGCTATAAGTACAACCCAGATAGGAGTTGGTAAAGAAGCTGATGTATATATTGCTATAACACCACAGGGTGAAAGAGTTGCCCTCAAATTTAACCGCATTGGAAGAACAAGCTTTACAAGAATAAAACTCTATCGTAGGGATTTCATGAATAAACGGCATATAAGCTGGCTTTATATATCACGTTTGGTCGCCCAGAGAGAGTATGAAGCCTTGCAACTTCTCTCGCCAATAGCTAAGGTTCCAAGGCCAATAGGATGGAACAGGCATGCAATAGTCATGGAGTTTATAAATGGTGTTGAGCTCGCAGATTTGAAAGACAGGGACTTAAGTCAGAATGAAGCTGAGGAAATCCTCGATAACGTTCTTGATGAGTACCTAAAAATAGTGGAATTTGGGATTGTTCATTCTGATATGAGCGAATTTAATATAGTTCTCACTGAAGATTGCGACATCTTGATAATAGACTGGCCACAATATCTTCCAACAGCTCATCCTGAGAGTTTAGAATACCTAAAACGAGATATTTCTGTTCTGTTGAATTCTTTTAGAAAAAGATGGAAAGTTGAGAAAGATTTTAATGAAGTTTGGAATAAATTTTATAAAGCATGGGCAAAGAGCAGAGGCGATTAATATGGGAATCAAATATGTGCCATATAACAGGCAGGAAAAAATCATAAAACTATTCAAGGAGGCCATAAAACTGGAAAATATGAGAAAACTCGATAAGGCCAAAAAGAAACTTGATGAGATTTTAGATCTCGCAAAAGATCAGTATCCAGAGTTTTACTTTGAGGCATGTTTCAGGCTGGGAGACATTCTCCTCCAAGAGGACAACTACCGAGGAGCTATAAAATGTGCAATGAGAGCAATGAGGAAGGTTCCCAGCGAGGAGCTTTACCTCCTCGGAGCTGAGCGAATCAAAGCGATAATAAGGATAACAAAGGAAAACAACAGGATACATGAATTCAGCAAGAACTTTGGGATAACCTTGGCTCTTGTAAAGGATAATCCAGAGCTATATGCATTTCTAACAGCTCTTATAGAAATTGCCAGAGGAGAACAAAAAGAGATACCTGAGGAAATTAAAACAGAAAAGCTTAGAGAGGCTTTAGGAATCCTCCTCGATTAACCTCAGGACACCAGACACATAAACCCTCCCCGGCTTAAATGGGAAGTTGTATGGCTCTTTCTTTGGTCTCTCATTATAATAAGGCCTGTTACAACCCGGACAGCCGTAAGTTCTGAATGCTTCATCCTTTAATATCCTCTCAAGTTGGTCTTTTTTCAAGCCAAAAGAAAGGAGAGCACCATTTTCACCAAACTTAATATCCTCGAATCGTACAATCTCGTTCCTTATTAAATAGAGAGCTATCTGGATTTTCCGATAGCGCTCCAGAGTTGGGGGTTCAGCATTCTCAAGCCGAGTTCCCCTAATAGGCGTGAATGCAAATATAGAAACTTCAGCACCTATGTCATAGGCTCTCTGGATTGTTTCAACAACTTCTTGATCGCTCTCTCCAAGACCAATTATGAGATGCACAAACGCCTTTCCATCTCCAAAAACTTCAATGGATTCTTCTGTAAATCTCCACATATCATCCCACGAATAGAGGGAATCCTTAATTTTGGGGTAGAGTCTTTCACTGGCCACATCAAGCCCGATTCCAATATAATCCACTCCCAATTCTTGGAACCTCTTAAGAACAGACTTTTCAACTGGTGTTATTGAGACTGAAACTGGAAGCCCTAAGGGCCGAAAAGCCTCAAGAATACTCAAAACATCCCTAACTAAATCAGGGTAATCAATCGTTTGAAGACATATACGAGCAAATCCTCTGTGCCCCAGCTTTTCTGTTACCGTTTCAAGCTCAAACACTGGCCAGGTAATTCGTGAAAGCTTTTTTAAGTCTGCTCTGCTTTCCCGTGCTTGAGGACAAAAAGCACAGTTATTCCTGCACCTCCCATTATGATATGTCATGAGATAGGCAGTGGTAGGTCTTGCCAGCATTTTAGCATTTATGAGCCCCATTGATATTGCAGTTCCGTAGGAAACCCTAATTCTCATGATGGAATCTTCGTGTTAAGCTTTCTTAACTTTTGCTATGAGAGTTATCATTAAAGCAAGCCCCACTATAACCGGCAATAATGGAAAAATAACCCTATAATCCCCCTCAAGCTGGATATAGTATCCTAAAATGACAGGGCCAGCCATAAAGCCCACATCAAAGAACATTGTATATATGCCAGCTCCAAAGTTTCTGACGCTCGCCGGAAGCCCTCCAAGAGCTAAAAGCTGGAGAGCCGGCACAACAAAGCCCAAACCTAATCCCAGAAGAAAGGCACTGATATAAGCCCAAGGTGGAAGCAAGAAAAAGTTGAGGAACAGATAAGCTGAGCTTATTGCAATGAAACCAACAGAGGCTATCAATGCTGCTCCCCTTTTGTCAGCTTCCCTTCCCCCAAGGATTCTGGTTAATATACTGAAACCCCCTACAATACTTAGGTATACCCCAAATGCTGAAGTCCCAAAACCTGTTTCCTTATAGACTGCTGGCAGGAACGTTAAAAAGCTACTATATGCCAAGGCATTCAATAAAAGAGCTATTGACGCCGCCACAAAGCTCAGAACCAATAAAGACTTCCATCTTGGAGCAGTTTTTTTATCTCTATGTATCCTTACCCGTTCCTTTTCCTTTTTATAGACATAAACCACTAAAAAGATTGATATAGAAGAAAACAGAACAGTGAGCCCAAATGCCACTGTAAATCCCAACAGATCGGCTATAAAGCTTCCAAAAGCAGGACCAAAAAGCTGACTAATCCCAAACATTGTACTTCGCCATCCAAGGGTCTCCCCTACTCTGCCGGGAGGAGCCAGATCAACCGCAAGCGTTAAGGAGGGTGGAAAAAACAGAGCCATTCCCAGGCCATGAATTCCTCTGCCAACTGCAAAGAGAAGCAAATTACCCGTAAAAGACGATAGAATATATACGATACCAGCAATGATAGCCAGAAAAGAACCTACCATCATAAGCTCAAACTTAAAGCCTTTATCCCCGATTAATCCGGATATGGGTTTAAAAAGTAGTGAAACTGCTGATGATACCGAAGCTAAGGTCCCAATAACAACAGGAGGGGCTCCTAAAATTATTGCGAACGGAGAAATAATTGGATTCAAGGAGACCATTCCCATAAAGAAGAAAAATACTGCAAAATGCAGGAGCCAAACATCCCTCTCCATTCAGATCCCCACATAGGGCTCCTTCATGCCATCTTTAATATATGCCACGCTCATGTGCTTCGTGTTCTTGGAAAAACCGATATTCCCATCTTTATCTATCATTATGAGACCCGCCACCCCATTTCCAAAATATTCGGTTGCTATACTTATAGCTGCTGTAGCTGCTTCTGGGGCTTTGAGACCAAAACGCACAAAATCAGCCGCGGTCTTAGCTAAGACAAGCTTTATCATGACCTCTCCGATACCTGTTGCTGAGACACCTGCAAATTCATTTGCATACGTCCCAGCCCCAATAAGCGGAGTATCTCCTATTCTCCCAAACATTTTGAGAAAAACTCCTCCAGTGGAAGTCCCAGCTACTATATCCTCCCCATCAAATGCAACAGCTCCCACAGTGCTTCTCAATACCTCAGGATATTCCCTAATCAGAGCAGTAAGTTTTTTCCAATGCTTCGCTTCTCCTGTTTCAAGGAGTTTGTTTCTCAGTTCTTGCCATTGCCTTATTCTTTCCTCGGTTATCGGATTATATTTCCTAAATCCCATCAATCGAGCAAATTTAAGGGCCCCTTCACCACCAAGGAGGACATGATCGGTTTTTTCCATGACCTTCCTTGCAACGCTTATTGGGTTTTTAACTCCCCATATCGCGGCAACTGCCCCGGCTTCAAGGTTGGAACGCATTATGGCAGCATCCATTTCAACCTTTCCATCAATGGTTAAAACGGACCCTGTTCCGGCATTGAATATGGGGTTATCCTCAAGAACTTTTACAGCTTCCTCAACAGCATCAAGTGCTGAACCTCCCCCAAGTTCTTTCCATCCTGCTAAAACTGCCTCTTTAACACCATTCAAAACCTTTGGAATACGTTCATCTTTTTTTATTGTACCTGCACCGCCGTGAACTATAATCGCCACCACGAAAAATCACCAGAGATACTGTACCTCGAATGGTTAAAAGAGTTATGGAAACGGGGAGATATGAATCAGCTCAGTGCCATGTTTATTATCGTCTCTCCAATGTTTTCCAAGTATTCGAGTATCCTGCGATAGCTCTCCATGGCTATAGATTGCCTATAATCTATGCCTTTAATCTTATCTTTTAACTCAAGCATCAGACTATCTATCTTCAGCAAATCCCTCCTTTCGATCTGCTCCATCATCCCGCTAAACTTCTCTTTGAGATAAGCAATATCTATACTGTCTGGATTCTCGGCTATTCTAATTAGGTGATCGCCAATCCTCTCTATATTGCGCACTATGAAGAGTATTCCCAGAAGATCAAAAGTTCTTTTGATTATGCCGCTCTCCTCACTTAATGCCCTTTTCGTTAGAAGTCTATTCACAGCCCTTATTATCAGAAAATAGAACCTATCAAGTTCGTTTTCTAAGTCATTAATATCTTTTAGTATCTCCTCTCTATTAGGAGAAGAAACCAAAAGTTCCAAATCACCAAGCATCGAGATTATCAGTGATCGAATTCTATTTAAAATCTCAGCGAGATTAACCTCCTCCTCAGCTAAAAGGCTTTTAGCAACAATTCTCTGAGGTTCATCGAGGATTATCTCGACTCCCGGCAGGCTTTGAAGTATTTTCCTTAATTTAACTTTATACTGCGGCATTTCACTTACAAAGTGTATTTCAAGAACATCATAACCCTGAATATAAGCTGATATTGCCAAGCGAACTGCCATATCCGGAGAATATTCTGTGGAAATTTCCAAAATCTTTTTCTCAGAGATTTCTCTGGGTTCTTTTGGGAATATTGTTACAGACCCATCAGGATTTATTACGAGCGGAACAATGTCACCCTGTTTTAGACCATGACTTTTTATCCATTTTTTTGGTAGAGAAATTATGTATGAGCTCCTGCCAGTAAATTGTATCTTCCGAAACTCCATAGATATCACCTCAGCTATATAGAGAATTCCAAAAGAGTATATAAGGCTTTTCTTATAGAGATAAAGAAAAAAGATCTCATCCCTTAGTTAGTTCAATTCCCCTTTCCAGAGCCTTAAAATTAACATCCCAGAGTTTTTCTCTCAACGTCTCCTTTATACCTTCGTAAAGACTTTCCTTTTTAAGAGGTATCAATCCTCTTCTAAAGGCATAGCCGAGCATGATAACACCAAGGGTTCTTGGGTTTATCCTATCTGCCTCGTGCTGGAAGTCCATCATGTGCACGGGGCAGATTCTGCTAAGGGCTTCCTCAATTTCTCGCAGCTCAGGGTACTTCTCCTTGCCAACGAGGGTCGTGGCAGTGTGTATAGGGTAGGCGTTCACCACTGCAACGCTGTTTTTACCCAAGAAACGAGCGTTCCTTAAAGCCTCGGCCGGCTCAAGAGCGAGCATGAGATTTGCTTTGCCCTCCTCGATGAGGGGGGAATAAACCTCTTCGCCAAAGCGGAGGTAGCTGAGAACGCTTCCGTAGCGCTGGCTCATCCCAAGGGTTTCACCTATCCTGACGTTGTAGCCCTCGTGCATTGCCGCATTCCCGACTATGCGCGAGAGCGTTAAACCGCCCTGACCGCCGACTCCGGTGATTATGAGGTTGAACTCCATTTCACTCACCGAAAGCTATAGCATTTTGACATTTTTAAAGATTAAGCCTGCCAGAGAGCATTACCCCTAACGTATGTCGCTACAACATTCCTCTCATCTCCTAAAATCATGAGCTTAGAAAGGAGTTCATCCATGTTATCATTGATAGACGCCAATGGTTCTGGATTCAGTACAACAAAATCCGCCTCCTTTCCAACTTCAAAGCTACCTATTCTGTCTTCCATCCCAAGGACTTTTGCTCCACCCATCGTCAGGAGATAGAAAGCTTTTCTAGGCGTCATTGCATTGGCATAATACGCATCCCTGAGAACTTTGAGCATTGAAAGGAAGGGTCCCGCAGCAACATCAGAACCTAATGAGATTTTTAACCCAAATTCTTCCTGTTTCCTTAAATCCATCACTCCACTGTGAAGGAAAAAGTTTGAAGATGGGCAGTGTGCTATTTTCGTTCCTCTTTTTGCAAGGAGCCTCCTCTCATAATCGCTGAGGTGAATAGCATGCGCTACAATCGTTTTTTCACTCAAAAGACCCGATCTATCATAGACCTCAGTATAAGTCAATATATCTGGAAAAAGTTCTTTAACAACTTCAATTTCTCCAATCTGCTCAGACAGATGAGTTTGAATATACAAGTCCAATTCTTTTGCGATTTGAGCTGCTTTCTCCATTAACCCCATTGTGCAACTAACAGCAAAGCGTGGCGTTACAGCATAGAACAGCCTGCCATCAAACCCATGCCATCTGGAAGCAACTCCGTGGATGTCTTTTATAGCCTTTTCCGGGGTTGTCAATAGCTCCTCCGGAGCATTTCGATCCATTAGAACCTGCCCAATAACTGCTCTAATCCCACTTTTCTCTGCTTCCTGAAATGCTATCTCAGTTGCTTCTTTATGGGATGAGGAATAAACAACAGCAAATGTCGTTCCATTTCTCAAAAGTTCAGCAAAGAATTCTTTTGAGGTTTTTCTTGCAAATTCTGGATCAGAGAACTTCGTCTCGGCAGGAAAAATGTATTTTTCAAGCCAATCAAGTAGGGAGCTATTTATTTTAGCCCTCTGATAAAACTGAGGAAGATGAAGATGAGTATCTACAAATCCCGGAAGAATTAGATAATCCGAATAATCAACAACTTCTCCTTTTTTTATTCTTATTGGAGTTTCGTTTGAAAGCTCTAAAATCCTTCCATCACCCTGTACAATCATGTATCTGTATTCATTTACCGTGGAAGGACTTTTAAAGCTGAGAATTCTACCCTTATAAATCCTAATCGTCATGGGGAGCACCTAAAATAATATGAGAAAATCCTATTTAAGATTTCTCAAGAATCAGGCTTTCCTGCGAAGCCGCCTTATCACAAATTCTCTATCAAGAGCACCGAGGAACGATGCCAGTCTTGGCCCTCTGTCTTTACCTATGAACAGTCTGTAGAGAATTCTGAACCACTCTCTACTTGCTATTTTCCTCTTCTTCGCAGCTTCAAATAAGATGTTGTTAAATTCATCGATGGCAAAACTTTCCCTGTTTTCAAGCCAGCTCGCAACTTCCTCAAGGGCATCCTCGATTTCAGGCTTGAGTTCAAGCTTAGGAACTCTTTCAAGAAGTGAGAATTTAACATTCTCCGGTGCATATTTCTTCACCCAGTTTTCGGCCAAATGAATGCGCAGTTTTATTCTCCCAATATCCCCATCGGTGAGTTCCTCAGGAACATGTCCCTGCTTCCTGAGAACCTCAATTATACCAGCTTCATCAAGATGAGGCATCTGCACAAGGGTTACAAGGAATCTAAAGGGTGCTTGAGCAATGAGTCTCTCAGGAATTTTAGGCATTGAAAGTTCGTAAGTTCTCTTCAGCTCTTCCTCTTCCTCAGGATTTTTGGCACTTTCAAAACCAAAATATATCCTCTCGACCCTGTCGAACTCGTCATAGAGATTAAGCAGTCCAAAGCCGAGATCAATCTTCAGCTCCTTATTGGGTCTGTGGCTGGCATAAAGGAACCTCACAAGTCCCGGCTCCATAACCTCGTAAAGATCGCTCAAAAGTATGACATTACCCTTCGACCCGCTCATCTTACCCCTCTGTCCTTTTATTCCCACAAATTCATACATCAAGTCTATAGGTGCGGACCATTGAAATATCCTTTCCACTATAACCCTTCCAGTATCATAAGAGCTTCCTGCCGCTAAGTGATCCTTGCCGGCAGGTTCAAAATCGACTCTAAAGTGTGCCCAACGCATCGGCCAGTCAACACGCCAGCGCAACTTTACGTTACCCTCCCGGATGTCAGTCTCACCCTCAGAGCCACAATGAGGACATCTGTATTTTATCTTCCATTCTCCATCCCACTCGACAAAATCTGCCTCTTTCCGGCATTTGGGACAGTATATTTGAACAGGTTGCCAGTTCTCTTCGAGATGGGGTTGCTTTGCCCTGTCACGAAACTCATCAAGAATGGCTTTTATCTCGTCCCGTTTCTCAAGCGCCCTCCTAACCTCCGCTGCATATTCCCCTTTTCTGTAGAGCTCTCGTGCATGGAGGAAATCAACTTCAATACCGAGTTTTTCAACCTCGCTCTCAAAAAGACTCATGAAGTGATCGCCGTAGCTATTATGACAGCCCCACGGGTCAGGAACCTCTCCAACAGGCATTGTGAGGTACTCTTTCCATTCAGCTGGAACGTTCTTCGGAACCTTCCTAAATCTGTCATAGTCATCCCACATATGGATGTGACGCACCTTCTTCCCTCTATCTCTCAAGGCATGTCCAACTATATAGGCTGTGAAGACCTCACGGAAATTTCCTATATGGACGTAACCGCTGGGCGTTATTCCGCTTTCCACGACATACTCATCCTTATCTCCCCGCTCTCTGATAATTTTTTCAGCAACATAATCAGCCCAATGAACCATAACTCACCCTCCAGCATCTAATTTACAGCATGCTTTTTAAACTTTGAGCAGCATAGAAAACTTTATAAAGTTGTAAATCTTAACTCTTATTAATTGTAATAATTAAACACTGGAGGTTATAAAATGGAGTTGGAAATCGAAAGAATGCAGATTTTCTTCCCTGCATCATTGGAGATTCAGGAGGAGCTGCTAAAAGCGGGCTTTAAAGTGCCTTATGACCAAAAAAAGTTAAGACACATATTCCGGTTGTTTCAAGCTTTTCCGCCACCAAGAGAATAAAAAAGGAGCGACTTTTAAAAGCTTTAGATTTCAAAGAAAACGGGAAATATTACACACTACCAGAAGAAAAAGCAAGAATTCACATGCTCGTGAATGAAAAAGGCTTCGTAACCTTTAAAATTCAGCCCTATGAGTATCATCTTGAGGATCTGGGCTTCACTTCAGCTCCTCCAAGACTCTGGAATACATGGGCAACATTTTCACTGAATTTTGGCAGCTTTGATGCTATAATAAATGGGCTGAAAGAGTATGTGAAAGAAAAACCAATGGGTATATATCTTGCCTCGCAAAGTACTGGCAGAGAGATTGAAGTTTATGGATACAAAAGTAGGAGAGCCAAAAATCTTGGAATTCCCGTTTTTGAATACAGTCTTGGAATGAAAAGCCTCACTCTTGCCGAGGAGTATTTTAAAGGAAAAGCCGTGGAGAACAGCGTTAATCCTGAAATACTACGTTATCTAAAACTCGGAGTCCGAAAAAGAAAGGAAACAAAGGCCGGTCTTAAAGTGGGGGTTGTATGGAACAAAGGAAAACCCACGAGAATTAACCTCAGGCTCTCAACCACAGCGCCGAAAATCAAGATAATTGGACTCTATGGAGAACTGATTGGAAAGTCCAGAGGAGAGCTTAATACTCCCGCAGAGTGGTATTTTACGGTTCATTCCAATGATCTGTACTGGGTCCTGATGGAGGTTTATTCGAGTTTCGGCGGTTAATTAAACGGACTAAGACATTGAGCGAAAGGCATATTAATGATTTTTCATTTCTAATTTCGGTGGGATGTATGAATCTGATAGGTTATGTCATAATAGCTGCATCTTTTATCATGTTTGCAATAGCACTCACGAAGAATCTCGGGGAAAAATATGCATGGATAAACCGTAAAATCATTCATTTCAGTATTGTTCCTGCCATTTTAATGTTCTACAATGGCCTAATTCCAAAGGAAATTTTTGCTGCAGCCGCTTTTATCTTTGGAATTTTTCAGTTATGGCCACACATCAGGAAGAGAGAGTTCTCATGGTATCAAATAGAGCACAACTATGGAGAGGTCTTCTTTGCTTTCTCAGCATCAGTTATTCCAATGGTTTTACCAAGGGAATATGCAACCGCATTGCTTTTAGCAATGGCAGTGAGTGATGGGGTTACAGGGGTTATAAGACATTTCTATTTCCAGAAACATGGCTTCAATGTAAAACTTAAAAAACACTGGACAGGGAGCCTTGGGTATCTGATAACCGCAGCCTTGATAGCATTTCTCTTTCTTGATGCCAATATATCCGGAAAAATAGGATGGGCTGCGATGCTGATGCTCGCAGAATATCAGCCGTGGTTGGATGACAATTTGGCTGTTCCACTGGTTGGAAGCCTTCTCTTCCTCCTCTATTGACCCCCTTCTACTGAGCCCACCTTACCTTGAGGCTGTCCTTTTTCACTTTGTTGAATTCCTCAACCAAAGCCCTTCCGGTTTTTTCCATGAAGTTATCTACGCCCATTATGCCGAGCTCCTTGAGACCGATGGCATCTACACCCTCAGGAATACCACTTGCCTCGACGTTTATTCCAATATGAATTTTGATGCTGACAGGTGAAACCGTCGCTATCGAGATGCTGAGTTTTTTGCCATCCACATAGATATCGTCGCCTTTTCTTACAGTTTTTACACCATAATTAGCCAAAACCTCAGAGAGCTTAGCTACGAAGAGCTTCTGGAGAGTTGAGGCGAAGAGTGCATTAACTAAATCGAAGACCTCGATTATATAGTGAACCATGTCATCGCCTCTAATTTCTTTGTTCTGGCGAAGATCTTCAATGTCAATCATTTCTCTCACCTTAACATCACATTTCCCCCGAAAGACAACAAGCGAATTTCCGAGTATTCCGAAGTTCCTGTAGGCCCAGTGACTCTGGATTGCAGAGCCGTCGTAGTCAATCCACCTATCTTTAATGATGAGCAACTCCATGCTAATCACCCCATCCTATCAAGGAGTTTCCTCAGCTCTTCAAAACTCTTTACGTCCGTCCACATATGAATAAACTTCAGGTTTGGGATTGCACTTACAACCCCATTAACATGGATAATCCTATCATCAACATATATGACTTCATCTACCTTATATCCTGCGGCTTTCAGTTCAGATATTGTCCTTTCAATCATGTTGGCCTTATCAGGATGTCCTTCAATCTTCGGGAAGATGAAGTAATCCCACAGTTTAAGAGCTTCCAGAATTGGACGAACAAACTCTTCCAGATTCCAACTCGCCACCGAAAGTAGAAATCGGTCCTTTGCCCATTCCAAGAACTCGCGAACTCCCGGAAAAAGGCTTAACTCTTCACCATAAGCATCAATTACTTTATTACCCACCACCTTCAATGGAGGCACCAATCTCGATGCATCCTTATGATCCCAAAGAGTACCATCTAAATCAAGAACGAGTAGCTTCATTACATCCACCAAGAGATAATCTCCACAAGTGAAGTTTTAACAATTACGATTAAGATTCACAGAAATGAGGAAGTTAAGGATTCTGAGGACCGTGCATAGGCGGATTGACCTATCAAATGCCCAGCCCTCGTTTCGAGGGCAGAAACCTCGGGCTGTTAGGAGCGGCAGGCTAAACGGGTCGGTTTCCCTTCCCGCTTACACCCCCGCCCTATTAAACGGGTCTTCTTCCCGAGCCCTCGTCCCAGGCAAAGGACCGGTCGCCCGACCCCCTGCGCCTGGGAGTGGCCGCCTATTTTCGGGGACCGCTTCGGCCTTAGATGCTTTCAGGCCTTATCGGACACGGCGTAGCTGCCCGGCAACCCCCTGTAGGAGGACCGGTAGACCAGAGGCCGCGGCACCCTGTTCCTCTCGTACTGAGGGCACCTTCCCCTCAGGCGGCCAACACCTCCGGTAGATAGCATCCGACCTGTCTCACGACGGTCTAAACCCAGCTCACGTTCCCCTTTAATGGGTGAACACCCCCACCCTTGGCCCCTGCTGCAGGACCAGGATGGGAAGAGCCGACAGCGAGGTAGCAAGCCTCGGGGTCGATATGGGCTCTCGCCCGAGACGACTCTGTTATCCCCAGGGTAGCTTTTCTGTCATCCCTGGCCCCCACCGGGGAGGCACAGGGGTTCGCTAGGCCACGCTTTCGCGGCTGGACCCGCCTCTGTTACGGGTCCAGTCAGGCCGGCTTTTGCCCTTGCACTCTACGGGGGATTTCTGACCCCCCTGAGCCGACCTTTGGGCGCCCTCGATCCATTGTCGAGGGCGTACCGCCCCAGCCAAGCGGCCCACCAACCGCTGTCCCCCCGGGTGGAGGTAAGCCGAGCAGCCAAGGAAGGGCGGTGTTACATGGGCGGCTCCACCCGAGCCGGAGCCCGGGCTTCGCAGCCTCCCGCCTACGCTATGCATCCTTGGCTGCTCGGCAACGGCAGGCTGCCGCAGAGCTCCACGGGGTCTTCTCTTCCCGCGGGGGGTCCCCGGCCTATGCGCCGGGACGGCGGTTTCGCCGGGCGGGTCCCTGGGACAGCGGGGAGGTCGTTAAGCCATTCATGCAGGCCGGCATTTAACCGGCAAGGGATTACGCTACCTCTGCCCAGACGCCGGTGTGCCCGGGTAACATCCTCATCCTTTAGTCGGATGACCGACGTCATTAAGACGGTCAGAGTTACCGCCGCCGTTTACCGGGGCTTAACCGGGTTGAAACCCGGCTTCACACACCGGCACTG
>CAZAPD010000058.1:0-12154 GCA_964487115.1 uncultured Thermococci archaeon
TGTGCATCTCCATTCCCTCTATCTCAGCCAACCTAATTCCGAGATAGCGCTCGCTTAGGAATTCTCCTCTGCTGACGTACGCTAAGCTTATCCTTTTCATGAAGTCCATAACTGTTAGAACCCCGCTGAACTTCGCAGCTCCCCCGGTTGGCAAAACGTGGTTAACTCCAAGGAAGTAGTCGGCAGCTGGCACCGGTGTGTATTCGCCGAGATAAATCGCTCCAGCGTTTTCAATTAAATCCACGAGTTTCAGTGGTTCCTTCGTGATTATCTCCAAGTGTTCTGGAGCTATCTCGTTAGCTTTTTCGGCACATTCCTCCAAGCTTTCACACAGGACAACTTCAATTCCGTCCCTTCTGCAGTACTCCGCTAATTCCTTTGAAGTCGTTAAAAGCCAGGCCTTGCTGTCCTTTCCGTGCTCCAGCTGGGAAAGCAAATCGTATAAAACATACTCCTTATCTGCTGTCTCATCGGTTATAACAGCGATCTCTGATGGTCCAGCTAAGCTGTCAATTCCTACAACACCAAAGACCTGCCTCTTTGCTTCGTTCACGAACTTGTTCCCAGGTCCAAAGATTTTGTTTACTTTCTTCATTCCAATGCCGTAGGCCATCGCTCCGATAGCTTGAATCCCTCCAAGTTTGTAAACTTCCTTAATGCCGAGAAGCTTTGCAACGTAGAGGATGTAGGGATTAACTTTGCCGTTCTTTGGTGGTGTTGTGACCACTATTTCTTTTACGCCAGCAATCTTTGCTGGCACGCCAACCATTATGAGTGTTGAAGGCAGAGGCTTCCCTCCGGGGACGTAGATACCGATCCTCCTTATCGGTTTGTAGATTATACCATAAAGCGAAGCATTCTTTATGTAGAGCTTATCGCTCTCAAGCTGTTTCTCGTGATACTCCCAGATTCTTTCTATTGTGCGCTTGATTATTTTCTTATCCTTCTCTGGAATCTGCCTCTCCGCTTCTTCAAACTCTTCTTCACTAACAAGGAATTCCCCGTCATAGCCGTCAAACTTCCTTGAGTATTCCTTTACAGCTTCAATACCTCTTTCCCTTATGTCTTTCAAAATTTGAGCCACATAGCTTTCTAACTCAAAATTCATCTTTGACAACCTCCTTAATTTTTAAAACAAGCTCGTTAATCTCCTTAAACTTCGTCTTTTGGGAGATTCTGTTCACCAAAAGCAAAGCCGAAACATCCATAATCTTCTCCACCTCAACTAACCCATTGGCTCTCAATGTGTTTCCCGTCTCGACGATGTCAACGATGGCATCTGCAATCCCAATTTTTGGGGCAAGCTCGATGCTTCCGTGAAGCTTTATCACTTCAACCTCAACTCTTCTCATCTCAAAGAACTTCCTTGCAAGGTTTGGGTATTTGGTGGCTATCCTAAAACCGTCCATCTCTTCAACGCTGACTGCATTTTCTTTGGGCATCGCCAAGCTTAAGCGGCACTTTCCAAAAGGCAGCTCAAGAGGAACGAGGACGTCACTTTCCCTTTCCTCAACAACATCGCTTCCAGCTATGCCAACGTCAACGCCATACTCGACGTAAACCGGGACATCAAAAGCCCTTGCAAGGAGGAGCTCATATCTGCCGTTTTTTACCATCAATTCTCTGTTCTCTGGTGGCTTAAGCTCAATTCCAGCTTTTCTTAGGATTTCAAGCGAACCCTTGAATAGTCGTCCTTTTGGGAGAACAAATCTCATTCTTCCACCTCCACTGGAATGCCGAGCTTTATGAGCTCTTTTGCAAGCTTGTATGCCTCTTTCAGCTCCCCTCTGATTCTTTTTCTGTTCTTCTCTGTTTTGCCGTTGAAGAGTCTTGAGAGTGCATTTAAGTCAAAGGCGAATCCAAAAGCGCTGACTCCTTTAAATGTATACTCTCCGCCGCCTCCGAGCGGTTTTCCAATCTTTGGAGAATAGACCTCAAAGATTATGTCGTTGTAGTAGGGAAGAGGTCTTATTGTGCCGAAATCTATGAAGACTCTCTCATCGTCAACCGTCTCGATAATTCTGTTGAGCTTTTCGTATTCACAGCTCTTTCCCCTGAAGTTGAACAGCTGCCAGAGCTCTTCTTTCTTCTCCTCGGTTATAGGCAGTCTTTCGATGATTTCGAAGTTTCTCCTCGTCAGGGCTCTGAAGATCTCCGCTCTAAATTCTTCAAGTCCCTCAATTGCTCTCTCCCAGGCTTTCAAGCTACCGACGTCGATGTAGAAGTCCTCGATGCCGAGCGCCTCGAGGGAAGTTATAACAGTTAAGAGAACCTCGACCTGCATTTTGACGTCTTCTCCGCTGAGGAACTCAACTCCAGCCTGCCACTTTCCTTTAATTCCTCCATCCAGCACTTCGCTAATATAGTAAAGCTTAAGTTTCTTGGGTTCCTTGAGGTTTGCAAGTATCTGAGATGTCAGGTCTGGTTTTATTACATAAAATCCATTGTTGTAGGCAAATTTTGTTCCTTTTCTCAGCTCCTCGCTGAACTCTTCTATCGTTGGTAAAAATATCTCTCTATACCCCCAAAGCTCAAATGTGCGCCTTAAATACTTTGTAATATCCGCTAACCTCTCTGATTCGGAAAATAAATCCTTCTTCAAAATAATCCCTCCAAGATATTTTCGATGAAAATATCCTCTGAATAGCAGGAATCCAGATTGAATACATTAGAATAGTCAATGATGATGGTAGTAGCTCACCAGAACAGGGAATACACCTACACAGTTCAACTGGGTGTTCGTATCTATTCTTGTTTTTTCCATACCATTTTTCAATTTCATGTTAACCCCTCCTACTTGAGAAGAAAAAATATACGCAGGGGTATTTAAACTTATCCAGAAGTTTTTTGTCTAAATATCATCTAATGCAATTATCATTGTCTCTGGTTCTGACTTATGACTTTAAACTTAGCATGCATGATACATAATGACTATCCGGAAGCTAATAAGTTTGAAAATCATCTTCATATGGTGGTTCATATGGAGGTAGCTGACAGGGAGATTTTTGAAATTAATACCAATGCGGAGATTCAGGCTAAGGAAGCTGACAGAGAAATTCAGATGACAGGGTAATCAAAAAATAGGTGAACAGGACAAAGCCCGGAAAGATGGATATCAACATAACAGGCGAGTTCGCGGTTATAGGTGAGAAAATGAGTAGGTAATAATCGAAAAACCCGATGTTCGCGTAGATGAATAGTGAGAAGCTCTACAGGGAACTGGCAGGTTATACTGCAACCGAGAAAACCACTTCATTCTCAAAATGCTTGCAGACATGGAAAGAAGCTACTATAGCATACTGAGGAGGCAGTATGAATACATAACCCTGTATCCTGACATATACAAAGCGGAGTTCTACGATCAGCTTATGAAGGATATAACTTCAACTTCTGAGCTTCGTTGTGTTTATACCCTTCTACCTTTATATTTGAGTACAACAAATTCCTTGTAGTCCATTATCTTCTCAAAGCCCTTTCTTATATAATAGGAATAAGCCTCAAGCTCGGGGAAGGTTATTACGTAGGTATCTTTACCAAGCTCGGCAAGTCTCTCAATAGCAAAATAGAGGAGTTTTGAGCCGTGACCCATACCCTTGGAGGATGGATCTACCATAAAGAACTCTAAAAGACCTGTTTTTCCATTTTTGATTTCATCTGGCACCCACCAGACCTCTTTCCCTTCAAGGTTATATACAAGAGCAACTGTACCTAAAATATTATCTTTGTCATCGCGGAGGATGTAGAGCTCGTCAAATTCCTTTTCGAGGCGAAACTGTAAAAAAGGTTCATAGACCCTCTTAAACCCTTCAAAGTCCTCGGGAGAGGGCTTATTTTTCACCCATTCAAGAGCAGGATAAGCGCCATTTGTCCCCTGATAGACACGGAAGACAAATTTGATAAGCTTTTTTTCGAGCTTTGGGGGAGTTACAACCTTAATTACTTTCATTCCCATTCCCAAAAAGTTAATAGTTCTCCATCTAAATAAATTTTGGTGGTAAATACGGATGAACTCGAAGCACTTACACTGGCACTGGAAGTTGAAAAGGCTGAGATGAAGTTTTACCTTGAGATGGCGAGAAAAGCTAAGGAAGAAAGGGCAAGCAGGATGTTCCTTTTCCTTGCAAGCGAAGAAGCAGAACACTGGGACATATTTGAGGACAACCTCATAAAAAAACTTGTAGAAAAGTGCAAGCTTCCCTCATTCGATAAGGAATACCTCAAAAAGCTAACTCCTGTGTATGGAGGGCAACTCAGCGAGGTTAAAGCAGTGGAGTTGGGCATGGAGCAGGAAAAGCGCACATGGGAGTTTTATGAGAAAGCCGCCCGGGAAGCTAGGGATGAAGATGTAGGGAAGGTTTTCCACGAGCTTGCGGAGGTAGAAAAAGCACATTATGAACTTCTTAGAGCTCAGTATGACTCCATAATGAAAACAGGTATATGGATGGACTATCAAGACTTTAGTTTGGAGATAGATTGAGCCCCCTCCCAAAACTTTTATTCATAGAGAAAACTTTATTACCCCAGATGTGGAACATTGAGTGGTGATTTAGGTGCTTGGATTGAACCCGATTTCTATAAACAAAGAAAAACTGTCACAGAGAGAAATTGCCCAGGCACTCCGCTGGGCAGTTATGGCTGAACTCGATGCCATAAACTTCTATGAACAGTTTGCTGAACTGATAGAGGATGAAGCTGTTAGGCACACGTTTCTTGATGTTGCCAACGAGGAAAAGGAGCACGTGGGTGAGTTTCTGGCTCTGCTTCTTAAACTCGATCCCGAACTGAAGGGATGGATGAAAAGGGGCTTCAAGGAAGTTGAAGAGGAAACCGGGATAAAAGTGGAGCTTTAGCTCCACTTATCCTCTTTCCAGAAGCAGTCCAAGTTCATTATAAACCTCTACCTTGTTAAATCCCTCTCTCTTTAATAGATTTACAATTTCCTTTAGTATCTTTCTCTGGACATTTATCGCAAGCATCCTGCAGAAGTGACATTCGGGTGTGGAGCGGGCAAGCAGAAGAAACACCTGAACCTTTCTCTCTTCGATAGTGATCCCATAGAGGAGTCCTTCATCTACTATGTTGAGGTTGGTTTCTGGATCTATGACACTCCTGAGGATTTTAACAACTCTCATGACTTCAGGGGGCAGATCTTCTCTTGGCCCTTTTTTGATGCTATTCCTTTTCTTTAAAAAATCCAGAAACGCCACATCTCTCACTTCTTTTCAAATTTTCCAACTATATTGTTTCTCAGGTCATAGACATAGACATTTGAAAACTTTATTAGAGCAAATCTCTCCATTATGTTGCCAATTATCCTTGAGTATGCTATAGCACTGGCCCCGGTTATGTTATACTCAGCATGGCTCTCGAAATTGAGCCATACCTTCAGAGTGTCCTCGGTGACTTCAAGACCTGCTATAACACCTGAATCGAGGATATCTCCACCCGTAACTGGGTCTACTATCTTAGAGAGCTCATTAAGGACAGCCTGATACTCCGGCGGCCATTTTCTATCTTTCATGTAGATTTTCATTTACCTCACCGGAGGGGGATTGGCATGCATGCTTAAAAGATTTCTTGCTCATTTTTGTTTAGCGGTGGATATTCATTAGGTATTGAAAGGTATATAGAAATTGCCACTATCACCCAGAGAATTACAGGGATAACAAAAAATGCCACTATTATTCCTTTTTGTATGCCTGTGGTATCATCAAGCCAATACCTTGTCCATGAAAACATGACTACAAACCATGAAGAGACTATCAAAAGTTTCTCTTTTAGTTCATCTACAAAGTTTAGGGAAATAAGAGAGTTTATCAAAAGGAGAAGTGCTAAGAATGGTCCTACATATATCACATCAACCATTACTGTTGAGTAGTTGCCTGCAAATATTAGACTCGAAAGGGTTGCAATAGCTTGCAGCATCAGTCTGCCACTAACCTTGACAACATTGCCCATTGCAAGGGAATAGGCGATTAATGCAGGACCAGTTAAAATTAGAACTGCAAGAATGCCATTTACCGAATGTTTTAATAAAACTGCCCCACTAAATCCACCAGAAGTCATTAATCCCCCTAATAATAAAAGACCTGAAGGATGGCCTTCTTCTCCGACTATGGTCTCTATATGTCTAAATATCAACCATGTGATTATAATTCCCAAGAGAGTTAACACTCCACTAAGACTCATTATGATTTCATACCATAACTCTAACATTATCCTCGACATCCATTAATTGTTTATATTGGATTTTGGAGGTAGAATAAATAAACTTTATGCTTGCGAAATTTGATACTTTAAACTTCGGTTCTCATCTAATGCGAGGAATATAAAAATTAGAAAAAATAAAAACATAAAAGTCATTCAGCGGGCGCATAATAGCAACGTTTTGGGGAGATTATCTTCCCTTCCTTTTTTAGAAGCTTTATTGCTTTGTCAACTTCTTTTTTGTCGAGACCTGTTAATTCTGCGATTTCTTTGCTTTTCAAGGGCTTTTCAGCCTTTTTAAGAACTTCAAAAACCGCCATCGTGCGTTCCATCTTCATCACTCCACATCAACCCCGTTCTCCCAGAGGCCATGGATGTTGCAGTAGCTGAGGGCGTAGAGCTTGCCCTTCTTCTGGGTTCTGAAGAAGAAGACTGCCTTCGGCTCGGTCAGCGGGTCGCCATGGCTGGTAAAGGCAACCCTGCCGACGAGAACCGGGAAGTTCTCCCCCTCTGGGTGGAAGTAGAGCTCTATCCAGGCTATATGGTGCTCCGGGGTGTTGGGATGGGCTATCTCCTTTCCGACGCTGACCTCGACCTTGACGAGGTCGCCGTCCTTCTCGTACTCTATAACGGGAACGTGCTTCTCTCCCTTCCAGTCTCCACTCTTTATGGTTCCGCTAAGCATCTCAACCACCTCACTCCATCTTTTCAAACATGTCCTTGGGGGCGCCGCAAAGCGGGCAGACCCAGTCCTCGGGAAGGTTCTCAAAGCTGGTTCCGGGGGCAATGCCTGCCTCCTCATCACCTTCATCTTCGTCATATATGTAGCCGCATACCATGCATTTCCATTTGGTCATATTTATTACCTCATTTTAATGTCCGTATTTTAACCTTATAAAGTTTGTGTTTCAAACTTATCAAGTTTAAAAATAAAAGATTCACTCAAAAACAACGAACTTTTCTTTAGGAATACCACAAATAGGGCACCTATCTGGAGCATCATTAACTGCGGTATATCCGCAGACCGGACAGATGTAGATTTTCTTTATCTCGATGTCCTTTCCGCTCTCGGCAAGTTCTTTTGCCTTCTTATAGAGTTCTGCGTGTATCTTCTCGGCTTCGAGGGCATAATGTGTAGTCCTGACGGCGTCCCTCTCGCCTTGAAACTCAGCTGCATTCTTGAAGACTGGGTACATCTCCTCGACCTCGTAGGTCTCGCCGTCTATTCCTGCCTGAAGATTCTCTGGGGTTTTGCCCAAATGCTCAAGGGCAATAAAATGGTTTTTGGCATGAACAAACTCGGCGTGGGCTATAGCCCTAAAGAGCTTTGCTATGTTGGAGAATCCTTCTTTCTCGGCCTGCTCAGCAAAAATCAGATATTTCATATGGGCCATGCTCTCTCCAGCAAATGCATCCTCCAAAAACTTCCGAGTCATTTCCCTCTTTACTCTCATATTTATCACCTACAAACGTTGTTGCGTTAATATCTTCGTGTATTGAGTATATAACAATTTTCCGGATCAAAAGTCGATGAAATTTACACTTCAGCCAATAGATATTCCTTGGGCTTCTGTTCTGTATCCAAAAACGGAGTCAAGAGAGCCATGACACAAGCTTTTTAACACCTTCCCTCAGCCTTTCTTCATCATGTACTCGCGGCATGCCTTGGCTTTCAACTGTATCAACGTGGTCGAACTTGCTTCTTGTAATAAGGGTTTCTATCTTCTTGCCGGCAACACCGGCCCATCCAAAGGCACCGATGATGAGAACAGGCTTCTCATAGTTGGCTTTGTCCACTATTTCGTAGAGGGTGTAGCGTATCCTTGGATGTATTTCCGCTTCATATGTTGATGCTCCTATTATTATTGCCTCGCTGTCAGGAACATCTCCGAGAATATCGCTTATCGCAGGGGCTTCCTTATCTGTGAATTTATAAACGACAGGTTTCAATCCATATTTTTCCAGCTCGTCTATAATGAGGTTTATCCTCTTCTCGACGAAACCATACATAGAGTCGTAGATTACGAGAACTTTGCCCTTTGTGGTTTTTCCTGCACCGACAGCCTCATAGTGTTCGAATATCCGCATCGGATTCTTTCTCCATATGAGGCCATGGCCGGGGAGTATCATTTTTGCATCTTCAATTATGCCGAGGTTTTTGAGCTTTTTGATGTTCTGGACGATATACCTGTGATAGTGACCGATAACTGTGACGATATACTTCGTTACATGTGGCAGATAGCTTTGAACAACCTCTTCATCACTGTCATCTATCGTTTCCGGAATCCCGTAGCCGCCTCCAGCGTCACAGGAGAAAATGAGCTTGTCCTCGACGATGTAGGTTATCATGGTGTCCGGCCAGTGGAGCCATGGGACAGTTATAAAGCGGAAAGTTTTGTTGCTGATTTGTATTTCCTCACCGTCCTTGATGGGATGAAAGTCCTTAACGACATTCCCACCATAGAATCCCTCAAGGAAACGCTTGGCAAAACTCGTTCCTATGAGCTGGGCTCTGTAGTCGTTGGCCTCAAGAAACGCCGGCAGAACTCCAGTATGATCAGGTTCAGTGTGGTGGATTATCACATGGGTTACCTCTTTTGGGTCGACAAGTTTTTTTAATGCATCCATAAAGAGGTCAGTATATTCTTTTTTGCTCAAGTCAAAAAGAACTGTTGCCCCCTTAAGCTTCATGAGGTAAGCGTTGTACGTTATTCCCTCTGGAATATCCCACGTCGCTTCAAAATACCTTATCTTATCATCCTCAACTCGGATTATATAGAGTTCCGGATCATCGAGGATCTGTTTAACCTTTACATTCGGCATATCAATCACCGACACCTATTTGGTGTGGAAGCATAAAAACTCTTTCCTATAAACCTGGGCAGGTTAAATCTCTGGTCATCAGAGTTTTGAAAGCGATTCAAAGAGCGAGCTCCAGAGCTTAAGCGGTGTGAGTTCGGTGAGCATAAGAAAGCCAAGGGTTATCAGCATGATTCCAAGGGCAATTTCCCATCTGGCTTTACTCCCTCCCAGCGAGACCTTTCCGGAGAAAAATCTCCTGTTTACCCACTCGCCCAAATCCTTTGAGGCCGTCAGCAGGTAAATGGTAAGACCCATTCCAAGGCCGTATGTACCCATCACTATTATTCCACTCAGAGTGTTCCCGCTCAGTGCAGCTGTTATCACAGCGAAGCCGACGTAGGGGGCTATACAACCAAGCCATGTACCACCTAAGGCTGAGCCAAGGGCGAAGTCATAGATTATTCCTCTCTTTGATGTCACCCTGTTCGTAACCGAGAAGCTCAGTATTCTTTCTATCTTCGTGCTTACCCTCTGGCTGATAAAGCTCGTGCCGATAATTATGAAGCCGATTCCGCCGATTAGATAGAGTGCTCCCTGTATCCGGGAGGCATAGCTGCCGAAACTTCCAACAAGTGCCCCGAGGAGGGCGAATGATGTTACCATTCCAGCTATTATCGCCTCGACTTTTCTCCTCGCAAAGGTGAGAGATAGGGTCCCGATTATAATGGGTAAGACGCAGGGGGAGAAGACGCTCACTATTCCAGCAGAGAATATCGGGAGCAGGACAGCGAGACTTAAACTGCTCCTCTTCTCCTTCTTTAGCTTTTCTTCCCTGCTCGTTGAAACTGTTGTTTGGCCGTTTTTTCCAGTTGCTTTCTTCACGAAATATGCTAAACCATTGGGGTTCAATGCACCCACATCCACTCCTCTCAGAATCATCGTCCCATTATCCGCCTTGAAGATCACCATCGTCGGTGTTCCGGGAACGCCAACGTTTATCTCCTCTCCGGGATTCTTGGGTCTATAATAGCCAACGTTTTCGGGCTGAATGACTATTACTGGATCATGAACCCTGTACTGGAGTGTTGTAATAGAACGCCCTCTGTAGACATCCACTGAAACAAGGACAAGCCCATTGAGGACTTTCCTTGCCTCTTCACTTGGAAAGACATTCGTCTTCATATACTGACAGGCAGGACATCTTTCAGAGTGGTAAAATATGAAGAAGTATTCTCCATTATGTGAAGAAATCAGCTCCTGAAGCTCCTTATAACTTGTTACGTCATAAAACGATAGATCACCGTATTTAACGGTTCCAGCACTTATAAATCCGGCAAACAGCGATAGAAACATGAACATCAACAATATTCTGCGCACCTATTTCACCTGAAAAATATTGAAATGATAGTTAAAAAGTCTTTTTTTGAAGCTTCCCTCAGATGTATCATCCTGTTTTCCATGGCTTTCCAAAACGGTTATAACTGACCTTATTCCATTCAAAAACTTCAGTGCTACGGGGATTTTTCTTCTCCGCGGGATATCCGATTCCAATGATACATAGAACTCTATAGCTTTCAGGGATTTCGAGAAGCTCACGGACGTACTCCTCGGCACTTTTTTCATCGTTGTGCATTCGGTTTCTTATCTGCACCCAGAAGGCTCCAAGTCCGAGGTCAAAGGCAGCTAACTGAATGTGTTCGGCCGCTATGCTTGAATCTTCCACCCAGACGTCGCTTCTGCTCTCATCAGCTGTGATTACTATCGCCAGTGAAGATGTTGCAAGACCTGAAGCCCCCAGCTTAGCTTCGGAAAGTTTTTGGAGAATTTCATGATCATCTATAACGAGGAAGTGCCATGGCCTTTTGTTAAAGGAGCTTGGTGATAGAAAAGCTGCATAGAGAAGCTTCTCAACAAGCTCTTTCGAGAGGGCCCTATTCTGAAAACGCCTGATACTTCTCCTTCTTTTCAACACTTCAAAGAACTCCATGATACCACCAGTTGACGTTGTTTAAGGTGATTTAATACCCTTCCGTCGTTTCTCAAAAATGTCCAGAACCTTTGGTTTTCAAAAGTCTTTTTTGAATTCCTGAGAAAGCTCCAATGGTGAGATCATGCAGGTGAGAATGGAATTTTCGAGGCACTTCCCGATCATAGGAATCGAAGGACAGAGGAAGCTGAGCGAGAGCACAGTAGCAGTCATCGGGGCTGGAGCCTTGGGTAGCTGGGAGGTTTACTTCCTCCACAAGCTCGGCGTGGGAAGGATAGTTGGCATTGACAGAGACTTCGTCGATGAGAGTGACCTCCCGAGGACGATATACACCAGAGAGGACGTCGGAAAGCCGAAGGTTGAGGTTCTGAAGGAGAGGTTTGGTGTCATAGGGCACTTCGAAGATCTCAACCCGGGGACGGTGGGTTTACTCGATGAAGCTGACCTCATAATCGACGGGACCGACAACATCTATACCCGCCAGGTGATAAACGACTACGCAGTCAAAAACAACAAGCCGTGGATTTACGTGGGTGTTCTATCAACATACGGCAACATAATGCCGGTAATCCCCGGAAAAACCGCCTGTTTCCGCTGCCTGATGCCCAAGCTCCCGGAGAGGCCTCTGCCGACCTGCGCGATAGCCGGTATAATGAGCTACGTACCGAGCTTTGCGGCATCTCTGGCCGTTGCACTGGCGGCAAGGATTCTGCTCGGACAGGAGATGGAGAGCGAGCTCATATTCTTTGACCTCAGGAGCATGGACTTCGAGAGGATCAAGATACCGAGGAGGGAAGACTGCCCCGCCTGCGTGAGGAAGGAACTCACGTTTCTCGAAAAGCGGATAAAGGTCGAGCGCATGTGCGACGGTTCAATACAGGTGACTCCTCCCGGGAGGATGAGCATCAACCTTGACGAGTTTGCGGAGCGGCTTGAGAAGCTCGGCATCGAATACCTGAAGACGAGCCGGTTCATTCAGTTCGAGGATGATTATGCCGAGATACTGGTGTTCAAGACCGGTAGAATGATAATTAGGGGAGCAGATGACGAAAAAGAGGCAAAGAACTTCTTCGTCCGTTACTTAGGGCTCTAAAAGTTATTCCACCTCTTGACTTTTTTACTCAAATTTGTGGAGAAAGGTTTTAAAAGTGTGCTTTC
>CAZAPD010000059.1:0-2890 GCA_964487115.1 uncultured Thermococci archaeon
TCCCGGGCTTCCCCTCAGCCCTTCTCTCCCGCTACGAGCCCCTCGAATTCCTCGGCGAGGGCGGCTTTGCCAAAGTCTACAAGGTCAAGCGCAAATCCGATGGAAAGGTAATTGCCCTCAAGATTCCCAGGATAGACGAAAGAACCAGCAAAACCTTCATCAAGGAGGTTTCAACATGGCTCCACCTAAATCACAGGAACATAGTGAAGCTCCACGACGTTGACATTCTCCCGATTCCATACCTTGAGATGGAGTTCATAGAGGGCGTTGAGCTAAACGGAAAGACCGTCAGGGATTTGGACAAATATCCGAAGCCCGTTCCCGAGGAAACAGCACTAAGATTCATCAAGGGCATTGCCGATGGATTAAGACACGCTCACGGTAAGGGCATCTACCACCGCGACCTGAAGCCCTTGAACATCCTCCTCAAGGCTGACTTAACGCCCAAGATAACAGACTGGGGTTTGGCCAAGCTCGGAACCATGAGCTCAAGCAGGAGCGTTCTGGGCTACACGCCGCTCTACGCATCTCCAGAACATTTAATGCCGAGCAGGTACGGACACACCGATGCAAGAACCGACATCTGGCAGCTGGGCGTTACCTTCTACGAGCTCCTCACCGGAAGGCTGCCCTTCGAGGGCTACACCTACGAGGAAGTCTTCGGCAAGATAACCGACGAGAGCTATCGCTTCACACCGCCGTCAAAGATAAACCCTGAGTTAGCAAAATATGACGGCATCTTCGAGAAGCTTTTAGCAAAGCGTAAAGAAGAGAGGTACCAGAGCGTTGATGAGTTCCTCAAAGATTTAGAAAAGCTCAGCGAAGCAGAGAAGAGAAAGGCAGAGCTTGAGAAGGAGGTTGAGGAGCTGAAGAAGTCCTTAGCAGAGAGCTTGCAGGCATTAAAACAGAGTAAGAGTGCTGAGGAGATGCTGAAGAACCGCAGGCTTGTGGTTGAAGCCCTCGGAAAACTGGCATTAGCTTATGCCGAGCTCAACAGGAAGGCTGAGCTCTTGAACACGCTCAACGATTTGAGGTTCTACACAATACAGAACTTGAACGATTTGATGAACGCAATAAACACGGTGGAGATGTTCATCAGGGAGAATCTCCCAGTGGGAGAAGACTTCACAGAAAGGCTCAAAGTCCTGATGCACAGCATAAAAAGAGAAAACGGGGCGTGATTCCTGTGGTTAAATTTTGGAAATCAAAGGAGGAAAGGGAGATTGAGCGTAAGGTTAGGATGAGAAAGGCCAAGATGGCTCTGAAGCAGTACATAAGCAATCTCGAAAATTTAAAGCGTAAAATCTTTCTTCAGGGTAAGGAAGCGGCAAAATTGGGAGATGAAGCACTCTTAAGGAGGAGCGCCATGAAATACCTCGCCCTTGAGGAGAGAATAAAGCAGGCTAAGCGTTTGCTTCTTCTTATGGAGGAGGCAGAAATCCAGAGGGAGCTTGTCAAGGTTTCAGCAAACTTTATCCAGTTCAGCAGGGACATTGTGGAGAGCATCGCTGAGGGACCGGGAGCAGAAGACGTTGCAAAGATTCAGGTTGAGTTTGAGAAGGCAATGACAAAGGTTGAAAACTTGGATGAAGCTCTGACCACAATGCTTGACCTGACGAGTGAAAGCATCTTAACCGGGGATTTTGATGCTGAAACCATTGAGGAGGCAGCATCAATTTTTGAAGCCTCTGCCTCTTCCGACCTTGAGCCTAAGACAAGGCTGAAGCAGATAGAGGACATGATGAGGGGTTGAGATGCAGTCCCTCTACCTTTCTCTTTTTGAGGAGTGCAGAAAAGAGTATGAGAAAGCCTTAGAGAAGGGTGATACCAAAGAAGCAAAAGAATATGCCCTGAAATGTGCCAAAATCCTCAAAATTCTTGCTGAGAAAGTCTCAGCTAAGCGTGAGCTTTATCTTGAGAAGGCAAAGAAATGGGAGAATGTTGCAGAAGAGCTGGAAGGTCATCATTCATCAAGCTTTCAGCCTAAACACAAAACTCAACCAGCAAAACCGAAAAGCGAGTATCACGCGCACATCGAAAGCCTAATCTCAAAATCAAATGTAACGTGGAGGAAGATCGGTGGATTAAGCAAAGTTAAAAAGCTCTTGGCTCAGAATGTTGCACTGGCATTTGCAAAGAAGCCCAAGGCAATAAAGCCGTGGAAGGGGATTCTGCTTTTCGGCCCGCCGGGAACTGGTAAAACGTTGGTCGCTTCAGCCGCTGCGGGAAGCTTAAACGCCACATTCTTCAACGTCAAATCCTCCGATATTCTCAGCAAGTATTATGGGGAATCTTCAAAGCTAATAACGGCTCTTTATGAGGTTGCGAGGGAAAAAGCTCCGTCAATAGTTTTCATCGATGAGGTTGATGCCCTAAGCCTAAAAAGGGAAAACATCCATGAGGCGACCAGAAGAACTCTCGCCACTCTGCTGGCTGAGATAGACGGCTTCAAAAGTGAAGAAGAGAAGTTCGTGTTAACGCTTGCATCAACCAACACCCCATGGGATTTGGATGAAGCCCTCTTAAGCAGGTTCCCGCTGAGGATTTACGTTCCTTTGCCAGATAAAGAAGCGACAAAAGAGATTCTGGGGATTCACACTCAGGGACTGGATATCTCCAAACTGGACTTAGATGCGATAGCTGAAGAGTGCGTAAAAAGGCTGTATTCCGGAAGGGAGATAGCTAATCTGTGCAACTCGGCAATTCACCACATGCTTGAGGAGGAAAACCCCGAGCTCGCTGACTTGGAGAAGCTTTCGAGCATGGACGTTGGGAAGCTGAAGCTTAAGATTAGACCGCTCGAGATGGAGGATTTTGAAGAGGCATTCAGAAGGGTAAAAAGCCCAATAACTAAGGAGAAGATAAAGAGATATGAGAGGTGGGCGGAGGA
>CAZAPD010000060.1:0-4207 GCA_964487115.1 uncultured Thermococci archaeon
GACGGAAAACCCTTCCTTGGCATATGCCTTGGGCTTCAGCTACTCTTTGAGTGGAGCGAGGAAAGTCCTGAGAGTAGAGGGCTCGGAGTGTTTGAGGGAAAGGTCATTAGGTTCAGAGGCGTTAGAACGCCACACATCGGGTGGAACCAGGTGTGGCAGAAGAAAGAATGCAAGCTCTTTGAAGGCATAAAGGATGGGGCATACTTCTACTTTGTCCACTCCTACTACGCAGATCCCCAAGACGAGAGCATAGTCGCAGGGGTTACTGACTATCAGTCAAAGGACAACGAGGTGATTTTTACATCTGCAGTATGCAGGGACAACATTTACGCGGTTCAGTTCCACCCAGAAAAGTCGAGCAGGAACGGGTTAAAGCTCTTAGCAAACTTCAGGAGGTTGTGAGATGAAGATTTATCCAGCGATTGACCTCATGGGTGGAAAAGCTGTTCGCCTCTATAAGGGAAGAAAGGATAAAGTGAAAGTTTATGGTGACCCGGTGAAGATAGCAAAGGACTTTGCTAAACTCGTTGATAAAATCCACATTGTTGACTTAGATGGAGCTTTCACTGGAAAGCCTCAAAATTTTGATGTTGTTAAGCAAATAATAGAGGAGACAGAACTGAGGATTCAGCTTGGAGGTGGCTTCAGAGATTACGAGAGCATAGCAAAGGCTTATGAAATCGGCGTTGAAAACGTCATAATTGGCACAAAAGCCTTTGACTTGAAGTTTTTAGAAAAAGTAACACAGGATTTTGAAGGAATTACTGTTAGCTTAGATGCCAAGGGCGGAAAGATAGCAGTAAAGGGTTGGCTTGAGGAGAGCTCAATAAGTGTTGAAGAAGCCTACGAAATGCTTATAAAATACGTTAAAAGGTTTATTTACACGGCAATCGAAAGAGATGGCACTTTGATGGGAATTGAAAAGATTGACCGCTTTTGGGATGGCGAAGAGGTTATCTACGCGGGCGGCGTCTCAAGCGTGAGTGATGTGCTAAAGCTTAGGGAGATTGGATTCTCTGGGGCTATAGTGGGAAAAGCCCTCTACGAGGGTAAGGTTACTTTAGAAGAGCTGTTAAATGTCTTAGGTGATTGAGATGTTAGCTAAGAGAATTATCGCGGCTTTAGATATAAAGGAAGGCAGAGTGGTCAAGGGAATAAAGTTTCAGAACATTCGCGACGCTGGAGACCCAATAGAATTAGCGAAGCGCTATGAGGAAGAAGGAATAGATGAGATAGTTTTCTTAGATATTACTGCATCTTACGAAAAAAGAAAAATCCTCCTCGATTTGGTTAAGAGAATAGCTGAAGAAATCTACGTCCCATTTACAGTTGGCGGAGGAATTAGGAGCGTCGAAGAGATAAGGGAGATAATCAAAAGCGGTGCCGATAAGGTTTTCCTAAATACAGCGGCCGTTGACAATCCAAAGCTCGTAAGCGAAGCGGCAAAAGTTGTTGGGAGTGCGAATTTAGTCATAGCAATTGATGCAAAGTGGAACGGCGAATACTGGGAGGTCTACACTCACGGGGGAAGAAAAGCAAGAGGACTTGATGCTATAGAGTGGGCAAAGGAAGTTGAGCGCTTAGGTGCTGGAGAAATACTCTTGACGTCAATGGACACAGATGGAACTCAGCAAGGCTTTGATATTCCGCTGACCAAAGCGATTGTTGAAGCTGTGGATATTCCAGTTATAGCCTCTGGAGGTGCTGGAAGTCCAGAGCACTTTTATGAAGCGTTTAAAATAGGTGCTGAGGCAGCTTTGGCAGCTTCGATATTCCACTATGGAAAGTACACGGTTAGAGAGCTGAAAGAATACCTAGCCAAGAAAGGTGTTCCTATAAGACTGGAGTGATGAAAATGAGGGAGCTTATTGAAAAAGTCGACTGGGAGAAGAACAATGGGATTGTCCCAGTAATTGTCCAAGATACAAAAGGAGAGGTGCTGACCTTAGCCTACATGAACAAAGAAGCTCTAGTGAAGACGCTTGAAACAGGCTACGCCCACTACTATTCAAGGAGTCAAAAGAGAATTAGGATGAAGGGTGAGGTTAGTGGGAACGTTCAAAGAGTAAAGGAGGTTAGGATAGACTGCGACAATGACGCTTTGCTTTTAATTGTTGAGCAAGTTGGTGTTGCGTGCCACACGGGGAACTACTCATGCTTTTACAGAAAGCTAGGAGAGCCCGAGAAAGCCGTTGGCGGAATAGACTACTCGCTCACAATCCTGAGAGAGCTTGAAGAGTTGATAAAGCAGCGAAAGGAAAATCCAAAGGAAGGTTCCTATACGTCAAAGCTGTTCAAAGAGGGAAAGGAAAAAATCTACAAGAAGTTTGGAGAGGAGGCGATTGAGGTTTTAGTCGCTGAAGGAAGGGAGAGAATAATTTACGAGGCTGCTGATTTGCTGTATCATCTGCTGGTCTTACTTACCTACAATGAAATAAGCTTAGGGAAGGTCATGGAAGAATTGAGGAGGCGGAGGAAGTGAAAATTCGTGAATTAATTAAAAGCTTTGAGCCTTACAAAGTGGTTGAGGGGGGCTATAAAATTTGGCTTGACAAGAACGAAAATCCCTTCGACTTACCGCCAGAGATAAAGGAGGAAATCTTTGAAGAGCTTAGGAAAACCCCCTTCAATCGTTACCCGCACATAACATCTATGCCCCTAAGAGAAGCTATAGCAGAATTTTATGAGCTTAGTCCAAAGAACGTTGCAGTGGGAAATGGGGGAGATGAACTGCTGAGCTACATTATAAGGATTTTTGATGGAGATTACATAGTTACAACGCCTCCAACTTTTGGTATGTATTATTTCTATGCAAAGCTGAATGGGATTCCAGTCGTAGAAGTGCCGCTGGATGAAAACTTCACAATAAACGGCGATATGATTGCAGAAAAAGCTAAAAACGCAAGCATAGTCTTCATAGCATCTCCAAACAACCCAACAGGAAATACTCAGCCAAAGGAGGAAATACTAAAAGTCCTTGACACTGGAACTACAGTGGTCATAGATGAGGCATATACAGAATTTTCAAAAAAGAGCTACATTGATTTGCTTGATAAATATGAAAACCTTATAATACTCAGAACGTTTTCAAAGGCATTCAGTTTAGCCGGAGCGAGAGTTGGATACCTTTTGGCAAGTGAAGAGGTAGTAGACGCTCTATACAGAATTAAATCTCCATTTAGCATCAGCTCCTTAACAATGGCAACAGCCAAAGTTATGCTGAGACATTATGATTTAGTTAAGGAAAGGGTTAATTACATAATTAAAGAGCGCAAGCGCGTCTATAATGAATTCAAAGATTATGCTTATCCAAGTGAAGCAAACTTTCTGCTTATCCGCTTAGATGCCTATGAGTTCCTTCTTGAGAGGGGCATCGTGGTGAGAAAGCTCGGTGGAAGGTTGGAAGGACACATAAGAGTTACCATCGGCAAGAAGGAGGAAAACGATGAGTTGATTAAGGCCTTGGAAGGGTTCATCGAAAGGTTTTAAATAGTAAAACTATAAGTATAACATGGTGATACCAATGGTTAGTATCAGACTCAAAGTTGGGCCCAAGGGACAGATAGTTATCCCAAAGGTATTCAGGGAAGCCTACGGAATTAAAGAGGGGGGTGAAGTAATAATTGAACCAACTGATAAAGGGTTAGTAATCAAAGCCCCAGCCGACGTTAAAACACTAATGAAAAAGCTCAAAGAAAGAAGGATGATGATGAAAGGAGTTGGGACTCAAGCCAAGCTCGGCGACCTAAAGAACATAGACTTGGAGGATGAGTTTGATGAGGATATTCCTTGATGCCAGCTTCATCATTTATCTCAACGTTGATGTGCCAGATAGTCTTGCAGAAAAAATTGACGCCCTTTACAAGCAACTTGTAACTGGCAACAAGCTCTATACAGACGTTCTTGTTCTTGATGAGGTTATACATGTCTCAAGGAAGAAATACAAGGTGCCTTACTCTGAAACAATCGACATGCTTGATGAGATTATAATTCCCTACGTTGAGGTTCTTCCAATTGGACTCATGGAGTACCTCAAAGCAAAGGAGAACATTTTAAAGTATAATTTAAAGCCTTCCGATGCCATTCATCTGGCTGTAATCGAGAACAATGGGATTCAAGCAATAGTTACGGAAGATGAAGACTTCGATAGGATTCCAATAAAAAGAATTTGGCTTTAGGAGGTCAAGCAAGTGTGGCTGATATTTGA
>CAZAPD010000061.1:0-2713 GCA_964487115.1 uncultured Thermococci archaeon
ATTTGTAACTTGTTATCCCCAATTCTTCCAGAAAGTCAACACTATCAAAGTCAAAGGGAGTAGCCATAAACTCTAGTCCCAGCTTCTCAGCATACTCCTTTAACATAACATACTCATCCCAACCCAATTCTAGATATTCACGATGTTCTCCATAAGTCTGCCCATAACTGTTTTCGTTATCATAGAGGCGATTATACATCTGTTTTGTGTAGAGTTTTTTGTTATTCCTCTTCTGAAACTTAACCGCATTTACCCCACATTCTGCAGCTACCTTTATCATCTTCATCGCAGTATCAAGACTCCCCTGATGATTATGCCCAATCTCAGCAATCACATAACACGGCCCTGAAGAAGAAATTCGGCTCTTTCCGAACTCAATAACTTTCATTACCCGGCTCCTTATTTAACTGTACTTCATCTTTCCCAAGACAGGATCAAATCCACCCCAAAAAAGCGCCATATTGCCATAATACCAGCCAACGCTTTTAAACACAAGACAATCTCCTATCGTTCTCACAGAAGACCCCAACCCAGTATTTTCTATCTATTGCCCTAACTTCAACGGCGCTTTCATACCTTCATCAACTCGCCAATCAGTCTCTCTAAACCATCTACTTCGTTTCTTTTACAACTCCACTTCCGTACATCTGGCTGACTTTTTAATATCCCTGTTGGCATCTTTCACCCCTTTATCACGCCTAAAGGTCGCATCCGAGCAACTCTACGGGTAATACCTGCCCCATGCATCACTTCCACCACTTCACTGACATCCTTATATACTTCAGGAGCCTCTTCAACCAATGTTCTTTTGCCATGGGCAAGAACGACTATACCCTTCGCACTTAGGTCCTTCACCAAACTATTATAATTGATTTCCTTCACCGCCTTTTTGCGGGATTTAAGCCTGCCTGCCCCGTGACAGGAAGAGCCGAACGTCTCCTCCATTGCCTTACTTGTGCCCACCAGTAAATAAGAGCACCGCCCCATATCTCCGGGAATGATAACCGGCTGGCCAACAGCTTTATAAGGCTCTGGTAAGCCTTCAATACCAGGTCCAAATGCTCGAGTAGCACCTTTTCGGTGAACACAAAGCGTGCGGTATTTTCCATTTACTCTGTGCCTTTCTAGTTTAGCAATATTGTGAGCAACATCATAAACCAACTCAAGCCCAAGATTTTTCCAAGATGATTTAAACACTTTCTCAAAAGACTCTCTTATCAAATGGGTCATCATTTGTCTATTAGCCCAAGCATAATTTGCCGCTGCACACATTGCCCTCCAGTAACGCTGGCCTTCATCTGAGTAAAATGGTGCACAGGCAAGCTGTTTATCGGGGACAGAAATCTTATACCGGCTCATTGCACTCAACATCACCTTTATAAAATCCGAACATACCTGATGGCCAAATCCACGCGAACCAGAATGCAGCATTATTGTAATCTGACCTTCAAATATGCCAAAGACCTTTGCTACCCTTTCATCAAAAACCTCGTCAACCACCTGAACCTCTAAAAAGTGGTTACCAGAGCCGAGCGTTCCTAATTGCGCCCCGCCACGTTCATACGCACGCTTTGATATAGCATCCGGATCAGCATCAAACATACAACCATTCTCCTCACAAAACTCAAGATCCTCATCTACCCCCCATCCCTGGCCAACTACCCAACCTGCTCCCTCACCAAGCAACCGGTTTAGTTGTTTCTTAGAAAGACCAAACCAAGCCTCACCTCCAAGCCCAGCTGGAACTGTGGAATAAAGGACAGACATTATCTCATCTATTTTGGTCTCAATATCTTTTAACTCTAAACTTGACCGAACAAGTCGGACCCCACAGTTTATATCAAAGCCTACTCCTCCCGGGGAGATCACCCCACCCTTATCCACATCAGTCGCAACCACCCCTCCTATCGGGAAACCATATCCCCAATGAATATCTGGCATTGCCAAGGCATACTTTACAATCCCTGGTAGATGGGCAACATTTCTTATTTGCTCGATAGCTTCGGGTTCGACTGAATGAGTCAACAAAGTTTCAGTAGCAAATATAAGCCCATCTACCAGCATCTCGTCTTCTTTGGGCAAATGCCATCGGTACTCATCTATCTTTTTTAAAACCCCAAGTATTTCCATCCTGACCTCCGCTCCCATCAACTATACTCTTAAATTTCTGATTAATAAGAGAGTAATATCATCACTTTGGCTTTCGCCTTGGTAAAAATCAGCCATCAATACATCAATGCTACATAGCTCAAGATCGATGTTTTCCTTTATCCACTCCTTAAGTTTATTCTCATTTATAAATTCATTACCTTTCCTTGCCTCCAATAAACCATCACTAAACAGCACAATGACATCCCCTTGCCTCCAAGGAAGCTCCAACAAAGAATATTCTGACCATCTATCAATTCCTAAAGGAGCTCCTTTATTCAGCTTCACCTGCTCTATTTCATCCTTATCCTCTCTATATATCCAAACAGACACATGACCAGCATCTGTTATTCGCAATTTTTCCTTATCCACTTCTACCATACAAGCAGTAGCATAAACACCTGATATTTTAAACCTTGCCAAAAATTTATTGATCTCTTCCAATAACCTATTCACATCATCATTATCGAACTTGGCCCTTAACACCCTCTCAGCAGTGATAGTCTGAGCCACATAAAGGGCAGCACTTACACCTTTGCCTGAAACATCACCTAAAAATATTCTT
>CAZAPD010000062.1:0-55268 GCA_964487115.1 uncultured Thermococci archaeon
CCTCCGTGTTGGAAGCATAACCTTCCTCGGCTCCTTCCACAGCGACTCCAAAGTAAAAGAAGGACAAGAAGTCGACGTCGTCTTCGACATGAAAAAAACCCACATCTTCAACAAAAAAACACAAAAAGCAATATTCTGAAATTTTTATTTTTTACTTAATTACTTATTGTGAGCATTGCGCAGTCTTTTTAAGGTCTGAAGTATTCTCGGCTCATCCGGATCTGCTGGATATTTGCTGTAACCAAAAAATTTTAAATCCTCCAGCATACCCACTTCCATGCCCATTGAAGATTTTGCCTTTTATCTTAAGGAGAGAGCAAATGGTAGGATTGTTGAAATAGGGGTGGGATTTAACTTTAAGGTGGCACTAAAGCTGAAAGAGCTTGGTATGGATATTTTTGTGGTAGACTGGAACAAAGAATCCATTATCAAGGCCAGAGAACGGGGTCTGGAGGCTTATGTCGACGATGTATTCAACCCCAATTTGAAACTGTATAGGGATGTTAGGGTTATATATTCCATCAGGCCGACCCCGGAGATTATCAGGCCTATTTTAAGACTTGCGAGAAAACTTGGGGTTCCGGCTTATATACTCCCCTTTTCCCTCGATGAAATGCCCCACGAACTGAAACTTGAAAATTACAAAGATCTGGCAATTTACACAACGGAAAAATTTAAACATACCTAAAATCCAGAAAGCAATGAGCGATGGATATGGTGAAACATCTACGCCTACTGGTGCTAAATGATAATGAGCCTGCTTTAGGTCTCTTAAATGAATGGGGCTGGAGTATTTTTGCTGAATCTGAAAAATGGAGTTTTCTCTTTGATGCAGACACAAACCCTTGGATTATACAGCATAACTCAAGGGTACTCGGTGTTGACTTAAAAAAGCTGAATTTTGGGTTTTTAAGCCATTATCATTTGGATCATTATGGGGGCTATAGATATATTGGGAATATAAAACCCGGTCTAAAGCTTTATGCTCCATCAAGAAGCAGCTTCTTAGAAAAATACGGACTTCGAGTATTTGCCGTTGAAAATGCCACTGAAGTAGAACAAGATGTGTGGAGCAGTGGTTCGATTAAAGGGGAACATGCAGCAGGTTTGATTGTTAGAAATAAGCTTGTGGTGGTTGTTGGATGTTCTCATCCCGGGGTTGACAAGCTTACAGAGACTCTTATGGATGCTACAGGACTTGAGATCCATCTCGTGATTGGAGGGTTTCACATGCCGGAAAAGAAGGGGATTGATAGGCTTGCATCAATAACAGAATTCATATGTCCTGCCCACTGTACCGGCAACCGTGCTAAAGAGTATATAAAACATAAATATCCTGAAAAATATTGTGTTGTTAAAACTGGAACTGAGATTTTAGTGGGGTGATTCATGTGAAGCTTTTTGGAACAGCTGGAATTAGAGGTCCAATAAATGAGAAGGTTACAGCGGATTTAGCATTAAAGGTTGGGAAATCTCTTGGGACGTATATTCGGGAAGGAAGGGTAACTGTTGCAAGAGATGCAAGAACTTCAAGCATAATGCTTGAAAATGCCCTCGTCTCGGGGCTGTTGAGTACGGGAGTTGAGGTTGTAGAGCTCGGGCTCATTCCTACACCTGCCTTGGCATGGAGTACAAAACAGCTCGGTGATGCGGGGGTTATGATAACAGCCTCTCACAATCCACCCACTGATAACGGCATCAAGGTCTTCAACGGAGAAGGAATAGAGTTCTATCTTGAGCAGGAGGAAGAACTTGAGAGGATAATTTTTTCAGGGGAATACAAAAGAGCAGCGTGGGATGAGATAAAAAATATCAGGAGAAGAGACATTATAGACGACTACATCGATGCAGTTTTAGATTTCGTGAATCATGAGACCCGCCTGAAGGTTCTTCTGGACGAGGCAAATGGAGCCGGTTCAGTTGTGGCACCTTACCTTCTTCGGGAGATGGGGGCAAAAGTGATAACCATCAATGCACATCCTGACGGACATTTTCCGGGGAGAAAACCTGAGCCGAGATATGAAAACATAGCCTATCTTGGCCCTCTTGTGAAGGAGCTTGGTGTGAATCTTGCTATAGCGCAGGATGGGGATGCTGACAGGATAGCAGTTTTTGATGAGAAAGGCAATTATGTCGATGAGGATACTCTTATAGCTCTCTTTGCAAAGCTCTATGTGGAGGAACACGGTGGAGGGACAGTTGTTACTTCAATAAACACTGGTTCCAGGATAGATAAGGTTGTTGAGGATGGTGGAGGCAAGGTTTATCGCGTTCCCCTTGGTCAGCCTCATGATGGCATAAAAAGGTACAATGCAATCTTCGCCGCAGAGCCATGGAAGCTCATTCATCCGAAGTTTGGTCTCTGGATAGATAGCTTTGTCACCATGGGTCTGTTAATAAAGCTCATAGATGAGAGCGGAAAATCCCTTTCCGAGCTGGTTAAGGAAATTCCAACATATTATCTTATCAAAAAGAACGTTAAATGTCCGGAGGAATACAAAAAGGTGGTTCTTGATATGGCACAGCACGAGCTCCAAAAGGCTTTAAGAGATGAAATAAAGGAGGTCCTCACAATCTCCGGCTTCAGATTTAACCTCATCGATGGTTCATGGGTTCTGGTGAGGCCGAGTGGAACTGAGCCAAAGATAAGGGTCGTGGTGGAGGGTGTCACAGAAAAAAGGAAAGAGGAGCTCTTCAAACTTGCTTACGAAATCGTCAGCAAAGCCGTTGGGAGACTCAAACAAAGCGGGCAGGTCTGAGAGTTTTCACCGCTACCTCCTTTTTATTCATCATGACCTTAAAACCTTCCTTTGCAACGAAGGTCTTAACACCTGTGATGTTCTCTATGAATTTGGCTTCCTTGTATGGATTGGCAAAATGCATCTTCATGCCTATGTGGTTCATGACAATCACTTCAGGCTTCTGCCGCATGGTTTTCAACATGTAAACAACATCCTCAGTGCATAGGTGGTAGGGTATCCTCATGTCCCTTGGCCGGGTTATTGCTATGATCATAAGCCTTGAGCCTTCGTGCCATTTTTTCAGCTCATCGAAATACTGTGTATCTGGTATGTAGGAGATATCCCCAAATCTCGTCCCCATTCGAAAACCTATGGTTGTAGGGTCGGAATGCATGGAGGGCGTTATTGTAAGCTCTTCCTCCCCTAAGGATAACCTGTTCCCGGGCTCTGGTGTGTGAACCTCTTCGAGAGAATCGAGATGATATTTGGAAACCGCGGGATTATAGCTGTTATCTCCATAAACAACGCTTTTTGATGCTATGAGGACGCCTCTCTTCTTGAGAGCCCCTCCGGTCATGGCCTCTATCATTATCTCTGCATCATTACAATGGTCGACATGTCTGTGGGAAACGAATATGACATCAAGTTTTCTTGGATCAAGCTTATAGCGCCATGAGCGTACCAGTGCACCTGGTCCTGGGTCAACATACATATTTATACTGGCTCTGATGAAAAATCCTCCAGTCGAACGGAATTGGGTTATAGTGATAAATCTACCGCCGCCACTGCCTAAGAATGTTACCTCTATCACTGGCACACCTCCGTTTCTTTTTCCAGACAGTAAAACTAAGCCAATTGGGTATATAAGATATTTGGCTTTCCGAACTTTCTCTGATATTCTATGAAAAATGTTTAGAAAAGCAACCCAAATAATCGCTGGTGAATATGAGTGATTTTTATTATTACTTATTATCAATCACTAATTTTGCACCAAAAACAGTTTAAAGTGCTCAGTGTAAAATTAGAGTGGTGATACTCATGGTGGAAATCGGGGATGTTTCTAGGGAGGTTGAGAGGCTTCGGAGTGATATGGTTAAAACTTTAATGGAGTTTGTTGGGGTTCCGGCTGTTAGTCCGGATTATGGGTATGAGGGGGAGTATGAGAAGGCTCGGAAGTTGCTTGAGTTGATAAGGGGTTGGCCTTTTGATAGGGTTGAGGTTTATAATGCTCCTGATGAGCGTGCGAGGAATGGTGTCAGACCGAATATTTTGGCTTATTATTATGGTCGGGATGGTGAGAAGAGCCAGCGTCTTTGGATTCTTACGCATTTGGATGTTGTTCCGCCGGGTGAGGGTTGGACGGTTACTGAACCTTTCAAGCCTCTCGTCAGGGATGGGAAGGTTTATGGTAGGGGGAGTGAGGATAATGGGCAGAGTTTGGTTGCTTCGCTTTATGCGGTTAAAGCAATGATGAACCTTGGAATTAGGCCGAAGAGGACAATTATACTCGCCTTTGTCAGTGATGAGGAAACGGGAAGCAAGTATGGTGTTGAGTGGTTGATGAAGGAGCACTCGGAATTGTTCAGGAGGGATGACCTTGTTCTTGTTCCTGATGGTGGGAACGAGGAGGGGACTTTTATTGAGGTTGCGGAGAAGAGTATTCTGTGGCTTAGGGTTAGGGTTAAGGGTAAGCAGGTTCATGCGAGTATGCCGGGTAAGGGTTTAAACGCTCACCGTGTAGCACTGGATTTTGCTTATCATCTGGATAAGCTCCTCCATGAGAAGTATGATGCTGCGGATGGTCTTTTTGACCCGCCGGAGAGTACTTTTGAGCCGACGATGGTTAGGAATCCGGCTGATAGTCCGAATATTGTCCCGGGGGAGCACGAGGTGGTTTTTGACTGTAGGATTTTGCCAAAGTATAGCATAGATGAAGTACTGGAGGACGCTAAAAAGCTGGCCGGGGAGGTTAAGGAGGAGTACAGGCGGGAGTTTTATGGTGAGGTTTTGCCGGAGATTGAATTCGAGGTTATTCAGCGTTTGGATGCTCCCGCTCCAACGGACCCGAACAGTGAGATAGTGGAACTCCTCCAGGAGGCTCTCTGGAGGCTCCGCGGGAAAAAAGCCAAAATCGGCGGAATCGGCGGCGGAACCTTTGCGGCCTACTTCAGGAAGCTTGGCATTCCTGCCGTTGTCTGGGCAACTTTAGATGAGACCGCCCATCAGCCCAATGAGTACGCTAAGATAGACAACATGGTCGAGGATGCTAAAGTCATGGCAGCTTTAGCTCTTCTCTGATTTTCAGGTCTCGCCCTTCAAGGCGGGGAGGTCACTTTTCTTTTACTTCAAACCATTTTGAAGCCATAAGAGGATATTTATACTATTGTGAATAATAATCCATGGTGGGATGAATGACCGTGAAAATTGCTGTCATTATTCTCTCCATTATTGTTCTGGCCAGTGGGTGTGTAACAGCTCCACAATCACAAACAGAGTCACGCACTGCCCCCAATACTTCCAGTGATGTTCTAAGTCCTATGCAGACCCCGGAGGTTCAGGGAATTGCTGATGCCAACAATCTATTTACGCTCGAACTCTACCGAAGGCTTCCAAGCGGTAGAAATGTATTCTTCTCACCCTTCAGCATATTCATAGCACTTGCAATGACATATGAGGGAGCGAGAGGAAAAACCGCTGAAGAGATGGGAAATGTGCTCCATCTTCCGAGCAATGCCTCCCTGCGTAGAGATGCTTTCAGAACTGTCCTCCTCGAAGCTGAAAATCCAACAGGTCTTAATCTCCGAATAGCGAATGCCCTCTGGGTTCAGAAGGGTTTTCCGATTAAAGAGGGCTACCTGAATGTTATAGAGAAATACTATCTCGGACATGTGGAGAATGTAGACTTCAAGCAAAACCCGAGAGGTGCGGAAAAGGAGATAAACAAATGGGTGGAAGAACAAACGAATGGAAGGATAAAGAACCTCGTTAGTGGCCTGTCTCCACTTACGAGGCTGATTATAACGAATGCTGTCTATTTTAAGGCCAACTGGTCACTCAGATTCAATCCAAATGATACCCATAATGGTACTTTCAGATTGTCTTCTGGCAAAGCAGTTCTTGTTCCCATGATGCACAGAAAAGGCCAATTTGGATACGCTGAGACCGGTGATCTTCAGGTTCTTGAGATGCCCTACAGTGGGGATATCACTCACAGATTCAGCATGTTGATAATTCTGCCGAAAAATAGGTTGAGTGCTGTTGAGGAAAAACTCACGCCGCAGTTCATTAAGGAACTCATGAACTCAACAAAACCTCAGAAAGTCGATGTAACGATTCCAAAATTCAGATTTGAAACTGAGTACCATCTGAGCAGAATTCTTCAGGAAATGGGTATGCAAGAGGCGTTTACAGATGAAGCTGATTTTTCGGGAATTTCAGAAAAACCTCTGGCAATCAGTGATGTCATTCACAAGACCTTCATAAGTGTCGCTGAGAATGGCACCGAGGCTGCAGCTGCAACGGCTGTGATATTAACAGCGGTCTCTGTCTCTGAAACGGAAGAGCAATACAAGGTCTTCAAGGCAGATCATCCATTCATTTTCATGATAATTGACAAGGAGAATGGAATGATACTCTTCATGGGAAGGCTTGAAGACCCGAGGGGTTAGTCTTCTTTTCTTTATCCCACCTGAAATATCTAATCCAAAGTCGCCATTAACAACCACCAATAATGTCTTAATAGCATCTTAAATCTCTCATAACTTCCGAATAAATAACCCACAAAGCTGAAAAACTTCCGTGCTGATTATGTCCCATGCCCACCTGGAAGGACGGAAAGCTCGGTCTTCCGATCAGCGAGGCCCTTAAGCTCTTCCCCGAGCTTGAGCGGTACCTCGATGAACGCGGCAGGCTCGACTTCTCGAACAGAAAAGCCAGAATACTATACAACAGAGCCGTAGCGAAAGCTCTCTTCGGGCTGGACATAGAGTACCACCCGCGCGGGCTCGTCACCACCCCGGTTTCGCGTTACATCTTTCTCAAGACCTTCCTCAGGGGCGGTGAGAGGGTTCTGGAGATAGGGACGGGGCACACAGCAATGATGGCCTTGATGGCGGCTAAGCTCTTCAACTGCGACGTCACCGCGACGGAGCTCGACGAGGAGTTCTTCGAGTACGCGAGAAGGAACATCGAGCAGAACAGTGCCCGGGTAAGGCTCCTCAAAAGCGGCGGCGGGATAATCTGCGGTGTGGTTCCGGAGGGGGAGATATTCGACGTGGTCTTCTCGGCTCCCCCGTACTACGAGGGGCCGACGAAAGGGGTTCTGACGGAGAGGGAAGGCGTCGGTGGGGGAAAACACGGCGAGGGCTTTTCAGTGAGGCTCATCGAGGAGGCGCTGGACTATTTGAAGCCGGGCGGAAGGGTAGCCCTCTTCCTTCCCGACAAGGGGCCGCTGATAGAGGCCGTGGAAGAAAAGGGAAAGGAACTGGGCTACTCCGTCAGGGACGTACGCTTTAAGGTGGGTACAAGGTGGAGGCACAGTTTGATACTGAAAAAATGAAAGGTCAGGTCACGATGAGCCCTATGACCTGCCCCTGCGCCACCTCCTCGTTCTCCTTAACCAGAATCTTAAGCTTCCCGCTCGCCGGGGCCTTAACGTGCATGGTGACCTTCTCTATCATGACTTCCGCTATCTCCTCGCCCTCTTCGACGGAATCGCCGTCGTTCTTGTACCAGCTCAGCAGGACGCCGGTTTTATCCTCCTTCGTCGTCCGGGGTACCTTGACCTCTACCTCCATTCTGCCGCTCACCCGAGCATGTCCTTCACTGTCCCCACTATCTTCTCCCTGTCGGGCAGGACGAACCTCTCCAGTACCCTGCTGTAGGGAACAGGAACGTCCGGATAGGCTATCCTTCTCGGAAGGGCCTTGAGCTCGTTTCCTATCCTTTCGACGACGGTGGTTATTATCTCGCCGCTCATTCCGTAGCTCATGTAGTCCTCATCCACGACGAGAAGCCTCCCAGTCTTCCTGACAGAGTTTATGAGGGTCTCCCTATCGAGGGGAACGAGGGTCCTCAGGTCAATGACCTCCGCACTTATTCCACTCTTCTCAAGCTCTTCCGCGGCCCACAGGGCCTCGTAGACTGTTCTTGATACAGTTGCTATCGTAACGTCGTCACCTTCCCTCACGATTTTCGCCTCCCCTAGGGGGACGGTGTAGGGCTCTTCGGGCACTTCGACCGCGGCTTCGTCCGGGGAGGGCATCCATCCGAGTCCCATCAGCCCCTTGTGGAAGAAGTACATGACGGGGTTGTCGTCCCTTATAGAGGATATCATCAGCCCTTTGGCGTCGTAGGAGTTGGAAGGGATGACTATCTTGAGTCCCGGAACGTGGGCAAACAGACCGTAGAGGCACTGGGAGTGCTGGGCCGCGTCGCTGTAGCCTCCGCCGATAGCGGTCGTTATAACTATGGGCATCCTGACCTGCCCGCCGGACATGTAGTGCGCCTTGGCGATGTGGTTGTATATCTGATCCATCGCCACGCCGAAGAAGTCCACGAACATCAGCTCGACTATCGGCCTCATACCCTTCGATGCGGCTCCGAGGGCGGCGCCTATGAAAGCCGACTCGCTTATGGGAGTGTCTCTGACCCTTTCGGGGCCGAACTTCTCAAGTAGACCGTTTGTGGCCCCAAAGATTCCGCCGTAGGCTCCTATGTCCTCACCCATAACGAAGACGTTCTCGTCACGCTCCATCTCCTGAGCTATTGCCTCCGCTATTGCCTTGTACATGGGGAGCTTTCTCGCCATCTCACTCACCCCCCGCAAAAACGCCCTTTAGGGCCTCTTCTGGTTCGGGATACGGACTGTTAAGGGCGAAGTCTATGGCTTCCTGAACTTCCTTCTCGTTCTGCTCCTCGATTCTCGCCAGTTCCTCCTCAGTGGCGATTCCCTTCTCAAGGAGCAGTTTCCTGAAGTTGGCCAGGGGATCCTTCTCCTTCGCCAGTTCGAAGTCCTCCTTTGGACGGTATAGCTGGGGATCCCCTTCGAAGTGCCCCCTGAGCCTGTAGGTTCTAACCTCTATGAGGCTCGGCCCCTCCCCGCGTCTGGCTCTCTCAACGGCCTCCTTGGCGACTTCATAGACGGCTATAACGTCGGCACCGTCGACACTAACCCCAGGGATGCCGTAGGCCTTGGCCCTTTCGCTGTTCTTTGCCACGGCGGTTGATTTGTCCTTTGGAACCGAGATAGCCCAGCCGTTGTCCTCTATCAGGAATATAACCGGCAGCTTCCAGACCGCCGCAAGGTTGAGGGCCTCGTGGAAAGTCCCCTGATTGGCCGCTCCGTCACCGCCAACGGCAACTGCTACGTAGTCCTCGCCCTTCAGTTTGGCAGCGATGCCAACTCCAACGGCCTGGGGAAAGCTCGCACCGACTATACCACTGCAGCTGAAGTTTTTGGCGGCATCAAATAGGTGCATGTGTCCGCCCTTGCCTCCGGAGAGACCGGTAGCCTTGCCGAATATCTCAGCAGTCATTCTCTTCAGGTCAACACCCTTGGCTATTGCAAAGTGGTGGGCCCTGTGGGTTCCTATAACAGCGTCCTCATCCTTCAGGTGTATGCAGACACCAACCGCAGCGGACTCCTGTCCCGAGGAGAGGTGAAGCTCTCCCGGAATCGGGCCGGCAGATATGTCGAAGCGCGGACTCTTTCCCTCATAGTACCACTTGGCCAGGGTCTCCTCGTACGTTCTAATCTTATGCATCGTCCCGTATATCTCCAGTAGGGTTTCCTTCGGTATTTCCTCAACTTCCATTCTCCCACCTGCCTTTTCCGTTTATTTGACTGGAGTGATTCAATCAGCGTCAAACGTCAAAAAAGAAAGTCTCACTCCTTCAGCACTATCCGCAGGGGAGTTGCGTTTTTCAGGTTGTCAGTGACCGGACAGCGCTCCTCCACTTCTCTCAAAAGTTCCTCGATTTTCTCCTTAGGGGCATCAGCCTCCAGATAAACCGAGACCGTCACCTCGGTGAAGCCCGCACGTCCCTCTTTTGAGATGCCCTGAAACTTCGCGGGATCCAGCTTTCCGGTGATGGCCAGATCAAGGGCCTTCACGGGTATCCCCTTCTCCCCCGCGACCCCCCTGATGGTGACGTTCAGACAGCCAGCCAATGCCACGAGGAGGTACTCAACAGGATTCGGGCCCTCATCCGTTCCACCTATCTCTGCCGGCTCATCAACGATGACATCGAACTCCCTGACCTTCGCGAGCAGCTTCGTGTCAGATAGGGACTTCCCGGTTACGTAGAACGTCCACTCATCCAAGGCCATCACCCGAAGATACTGTCTCCGCTCTTTCCCTCCAGACCGGGATGGATGTCGAACCGCACGGCTCCAACGGGAACCTTTCCTCCAACGGCCTCAACGACCCTGGCCACACCGAGGTGACCAAAGCCTCCGCACAGCTCTATCGCAGCAATCCCATCTTCCACGAGCTTTTTCGCGACCTCGCAGGCCTCATCGTAGTTTTTGACACCGACAACGTGAAGCTCCACCATTGGAGTCCGGATAACGGCTTTGTGCTCCCCCGGATTCGCTTCAGGTGCGACGAACATGAAGGCGGCCTTGAGCATGTTTTCACCTCCAAAAATGAGAGGTCAGAGAACCTCCCTGACTGCGTTCTCTATTCTCTCCGTGCATGGTATCCACTCGTTTTCAAGGGCCGGGCTGAAGGGCACAGGGGTTGCTGGGGGCGTTATTATCTTAATCGGAGCTTTTAGGTGCTCAAAGGCCCTGCTGGCGGCGAGTGCAGCTACGTCGGTGGCAAAGCCCGCCCTCGGATAGCCCTCGTCAACGACTACCAGCCTTCCGGTCTTCTTTATGGAGTTCAGGATCGTCTCAGTGTCCAAGGGTACGAGCGACCTCGGATCAACGACCTCGACGCTTATACCCTCTTCCGCGAGCTTCTCCGCCACTTCCAGGGCCCTGTGAACCATAGCTGCCGTTGCAACTATTGTCGCGTCCTTTCCTTCCCTCTTCACGTCTGCCTCTCCAAGTGGTATGGAATAAGGCTCCTCCGGAACAGGACCCTTAACCGCGTAAAGTCCCTTGTGCTCTATGAAAACAACCGGGTCGTCATCCTCTATCGCCGAGATCAGCAGTCCTTTGGCGTCATAGGGGGTGGAGGGCATGACAACTTTAAGACCCGGCACGTGGATGAAGAGTGCATGAAGCGACTGGGAGTGCTGTGCGGCGGCCGAAAAGCCGGCTCCACAAGTTGTTCTGAGAACCAGTGGTATCCTCGCTTTCCCGCCGAACATGTACCTCATCTTTGCGGCCTGGTTGTATATCTGGTCGTAGGCGACTCCAAGGAAGTCTATGAACATAAGCTCCACAACGGGTCTCAGCAGTCCAGTAGCCGCAGCCCCAACCGCAGTACCTATGAAGCCACTCTCCGCTATCGGTGTATCCCTGACCCTCTCCGGCCCGTACTTCTCGTAAAGTCCAGCGGTAACCCCGTATATCCCTCCATAGAGTCCGACGTCTTCGCCCATTACGACGACCTTTTCATTCTTCCCCATTTCGTAGTCCAGCGCCTCGTTGAGTGCCTGAGCGAAGGTTATCTCCCTCACCACTGCCATACGAGCACCCCCTTGGTGGGCGTGGAGAAGACATCCTCAAGGAGTTCCTCCCCCGACGGCCATGGGCTTTCCTCTGCAAACTTTACAGCCTCCTCAATCTCCTTCCGGGCCTTCTCCCAGATTGCATCGAGCTCTTCCCTTGTGGTTATCCCCTTGGCCAGGAGTTTCTCCTCGAAGAGCTTTATCGGGTCTTTGTTCTCCTTCCACCATTCGATTTCCTCCTTTGACCTGTAGACCTGTGGGTCGCCCTCAAAATGTCCCCTGAACCTGTAGGTCTTGGCCTCTATCAGAGTTGGCCCCTCACCCCTTCTGGCGCGTTCAATGGCTTCCTTGGCCACCTCATAGACTGCCAGAACATCCTGCCCGTCAACACTCACACCGGGAATTCCATAGGCTTTGGCCCTCTCGGCCACGCTCTTTATCGTCTGCTGTTTCTCGTAGGAGAGGGATATCTGGTACTGGTTGTTCTCACAGACGAATACAACGGGCAGCTTCCAGATGGCCGCGAGATTTATCCCCTCATGGAAGTTCTGCTGGTTCGAGGCACCGTCACCGAAGAAGGCAACGGCGACGTTATCGAGGCCGTTGAGCTTTATGCCCAGGCCCGCACCGACCGCGTGGGGGATGCCACCCCCAACTATGCCGTTGGCTCCCAGCTCACCGACGTCAAGGTCGGCTATGTGCATTGAACCGCCCTTTCCCTTTCCGCTTCCGGTCTTCTTTCCGAATAGCTCGGCCATAGAGGCCTTTATATCCCCTCCCTTGGCTATGTAGTGGCCGTGTCCCCTGTGGGTGCTCGTTATGAAGTCCTCCCTCCGGAGGTTGGCCATCACACCAACGGCGACGGCCTCTTCCCCGACGTATAGATGTACGAAGCCGGGTATCTTGCCCTGGGCAAAGAGCTCTGCAACTCTTTCTTCATGCACTCTAATCCTCACCATAGTTTCATACATCCACAACAAAGTTTCTTTTGGGATTTCCTTTACGGGCATAGTATTTCCTCCTTCTAAATATAGATTTCATCTTTTTATTTTTTCAAAAATAGATTTAACTAAGTGGTAATTTGTAAAACTGATATATACATATTTCGCAAGCGTTATATATGTTAATTCAGCTATTAACGCTTAGAAGGTTAATTTTGGGGGAGAAAATATGAGTATGAGAAGGGTAAATATTATCATGCCGAAGTTGGGAATGACCATGAAGAAAGGAGAAATCGTTGAATGGAAGAAAAAAGCAGGTGAACCTGTGAAAAAGGGGGAAGTTATAGCTATTGTAGAGTCTGAAAAATTGACAGGAAACATTGAATCCCCTGCCACAGGAGTTCTTGTGGAGATACTGCATGATATAGGAGATGAGGTTCCAGTTGGAGAAACAATTGGAATAGTTGAAACAGAAGAGTGATCGCATGGTAAGCGAAGAGGTAAAAATGATAGCTGAGCAGTATGATGTGGATCTTTCAAAGCTTAAAGGTTCGGGGCCAGATGGAGAGGTTACCCTTGAGGATTTAGAGGCATACATAAAGGAGCATTTTTACCCTAAAGTGAAGGAGGAGGTCAGGATTTTTGGGATTAGAAAGGTTATAGCGGGTAGACTCTCTAAGAGTTACAGGGAAGCTGTTCATGTAACATTGAATATGGACGTGGAAATGGATAATCTCATGAAACTAAGAATGGAATTTGCTGAAAAACTTGGCAAAAAACCTTCATACACCGTGATAATGCTGAAGTGTATAGCTCAGGCTATTAGAGATTTTATTGAGATTAATGCCACTATGGAGGGAGAGAAGATTATAATATATGACAATGTTAACATAAACGTTGCAGTTGATAGCCCTGTGGGTTTGATAACCCCTGTTATCAGGGATGTTGATAGGAAATGCTTGGAAGAGCTTCTCAGGGATTATCAAGACCTTATGGAAAGAGCAAAAAAAGGTCTTCTCAAGGAAAAAGACTTTGTTGGGGGCACATTCACTCTAACAAATCTTGGAATGTTTGGTGTTGACTCGTTTACCCCAATAATAAACCCACCTCAGATAGCTATACTCGGGATAAACAGGATTGTTCAGAGGCCTGTTGTGAGAAATGGTAATATTGGGACTGCCCACATAATGACACTATCCTTAAGTTTTGACCACAGGGCTATAGATGGCGCACCAGCGGCTAGGTTCCTCCAGAGAGTCAAATACTATTTGGAAAATCCCAGGGAGGTGTTCAAGAATGGATGAATGGAAGCGTTACGTTATTGAAATTGGAATGGGGATAGACCAGCATGGACAGGACTCTACAAGAGCAGCTGTGAAGGCTGTCAAGGATGCTATAACAAGGGTTTGCACCGTAGGTCTTCTGGAGCTCTTTGAGCTTGATTTGGAAGAGGATGTTAAAGCGGAGATTATAATTGGAATTCCTTATCCGGAAAGTGTAAATGCTAATGAAGTTAAAAAAGCGATTCCGATACCATGTGAAAAAATTGTTAGAACTGTCAAAGGAGGCTTAAAAGGCCCCGGTGTAGCTCTTGAGGAATTTGGAGATAGGACAAATGAGATGATTGTCGCCATAGCATTTATAACGCTCTATGTTAGGGGAGGGAAGAAATGAAAAAGACAACAGTCGGCATAATAGCAAATCCCGAATCCGGCAGGGACATAAGGCGGCTGATTGCCCATGCAAGCGTCTTTGACAACATGGAGAAGGTTAACATAGTCGAAAGGCTCCTTCTTATACTCCAGGATCTTGGGATTGAGAAAATAATTGCAATGCCAGAGACATTTGGTATAGTTCCGGGTGCTGTAAATGCTATCGAGGATCACCTGACAATGGAAGTTGAAATCCTTCCTATGAGGATATTTGGGGACTGGAGGGATACATACAATGCTACTAAGGCAATGAGGGGTAAAGTAAGTGCTTTAGTTGTTATCGGGGGAGATGGAACCAATAGAATCGTTGCTAAAGCCTGTGGTAGTACTCCTATAATGCCAATATCTACCGGTACCAATAACGTTTTCCCATATATGATAGAGGCTACTATAGCAGGTGAGGCAACTGCTGCAATAGCAAGGGGAGTGGTAAAGCCCGAAGAGGGTACATATCAAGCCAAGAGGATTGAACTTTTTGAAGACGGCGTTTTGAAGGATATAGCTCTCATTGACGCCGTGGCAACTATCCATTCTTTTGTGGGTTCAAAGGCTGTCTGGAAGCCTGAATATTTGAAGGAAATCGTTGTTAGCAGGTGTTCTCCTTTCAACATTGGACTGAGTGCTATAGCAGGAATTCTGAGGGAAATTGGAGGGGATGAAGATTTGGGTTTATACATCGAGCTTGGTGAAGGTAGGGTTATAAAGGCTCCAATAGCCCCGGGTATTTTCAAGAAGGTGAGAATAAAAGGTTTTAAGGAACTGAAGCTTGGGGAGGAAATTGAGATAAAAACTTCCCCATCCCTTTTTGCCTTAGATGGTGAGAGAGAAGTTGAAATGAGTGGTGAGATAACAGCAAAGGTTACGAGAAATGGACCACGGGTAATAGACTATCAAAAAACTCTAAAGCTGGCATCTAAGAGGGGATTCTTTGAGGATTAGCTGAGGATCTTATCTATTTTCTCTTCGAGCTCTCTTTTATTAATTTTTGGCGGTCTTTTCATATTCCACTCCTCTCTCGAATATTTTTCTTTTTGAAGCAATCTGGCAACTTTAATCTCTTTCTCTGTGGGCTTCTCAAAATGATATGTCAACGACAGAATTTCCGAATACCCATGAATTAATGCAGAAATGATATCACTATATTCAACATCAATGAATTCTGTCAGATTTGCCACTCTGTACTTAACGGGATCTATTGAGGGCTTAATATTCTCTGGTATTCTGAGCAGGGATTTGAGCTCTTTTAAGTTGGCATTTACGAGAATTGACCCATGAAGGAAGAGCACTCCCCATTTTATACTCCCTGCAGTTCCGGAAATCTTTCTTCCTTTAAAGACAACATCGCTGGTGTTCCTGAGCTCTGCTCTTATCCCCAGCCTTTCCAGAGCGTTTAGAGTTCCTTTTAGTAGAGTACCGTAAAGATAGGAGATAGGGAATTTCACACCCCTTTTCAGTACAATTGAGTAGTTTATGCAGCCTTTATCATGGTAAACAGTTCCCCCGCCTGTAAAACGCCTTATTATTGGGAATCCATCTTTTTCAGCCCTTAACAGGTTAACATCTATCTCCGGATCTCTGAAATATCCCAGGACAATTGCTCTTTGATTGCTCCATATTCTCAGGGTATCCGGAATTAAGTCTTTTGCTCTTGCTCTTGCTAAGCTCTCTTCAAATGCGAGATTCATGTAAGGGTTAGGGTCTTGAAATGTTAAAACTCTCAAATGCATAATTGGAGATATCAGCCTATTGGCTATAAATCTTAGTGTGGATGAAAGATTCTTATACTTCAGGGAACAATCTTTATCCAGCCGCGATGATGAGAAAGCACCTCCACTGAAAGATGAAGAGACGCCCACGGGCGGAGCGGCTACTTCATATCCTCTACATGGAGAAACAGGCATTTTAAGTATTCTGTGTCCTTGGATGCCATGAGTATTGGATGGTCTGGTGCCTGAACGCGATATGGCTCTACCAATCTTAGGAACTTCTTTGTTTTGGCCGCCGCTGCAATAACCATGTCCTTAAACGTCTGCATATCCACATGCTGGGAACATGAACATGTTACCAAGAGCCCTCCCTCTCTGACGAGCTTCATGCCGGCCTGGTTGACGTTAAAATAGGCTCTCAAACCCCGCTTTAGGTCTTTTTCATGTTGAACAAAAGCTGGCGGGTCAAGGATAACAACATCAAACTTCTCTCCGTTCTTTGTCATCTCCTCCATGACGGGAAAAGCTGAGCCCACTATGAACTCCATTCTATCCTCAACATCATTGAGCTTGGCATTTTCCTTTGCCATTTCGATGGCCTGTGGGGATTTATCAACGGCTATAATCCGCTCAGCTCCGGCAACTGCAGCATGGATTGCAAAGCCACCAGTATAGGTGAATACATCCAGAACCCTGTAGCCGGGTTTGATATATTTTTCTAAAGCAATGCGGTTTTCGCGTTGGTCGAGGAAAAAACCTGTCTTCTGCCCTCGCATATCCACAATAAATTTTGCTTTTCCCTCCTCGATTATTGTTCTGTATTTTTCCTTCCCGAGGAGAACACGCTCAATTTCTGGTAGACCTTCCCTTCTTCTTGAACGTCCTGTGTTTTTCTCAAAAACAGTCTCGATTTCAGGCTCTGCTTCCATTATTGCCTCTGCAACGGTGAGTTTGAATCTCTCCATGCCGACACTTGAAATCTGGAGTGAGGCTATCTCGTTGAATCTATCAACGATTAGACCTGGCAGATAATCCGCTTCACCATAGATCATCCTGTATGCTCTTTTATATCCTAAAAATTTCTTTCTGTAATCATTTGCCTTCTTTATTCTCTCTCTGAAGAGTCCTTTGCTTATTTCTGTCTCTCTATCCTTTGTTAGCAGACGTACCATTATGTTTGAGTTGGGGTTGACAAATCCTTTTCCCAGAAATTTCTTTCCCCGGGAATACACCTCCACTATATCTCCCGGTTTGATCTCGCCTTCAGTTCTTATCACACCTTTTTTGAAGATTATCATGGCCCCTTTTTCAATGGCTCTCACTGCCTGTGCATCTACATAAACCCTCGCCATCCTCTCACCCTTCTCAGATTTGGCCGATAGGTATTTAACTCTTGGCATCCTAATATTTAAGGGTGAGTTCTATGAACTTGGACGTCATAAAAGAGTTTCTGGAAGATATTGGTGCAGACTATACTGAGATTGAAGGGGAAATGCACCTTTCTCCGGAGGTTTTCTATGAAGTCTGGAAGTATATAGGGCAGCCTGAATTGAAGACCTACATAATTGAAGATGAGGTTGTAGAACCGGAGTCATATGACCCTCCCCAGATGAAATATACCTCTACACGAAAGGTTAAAATAAAGAAGATTTATTTTGAGACCCTTGAGAATGTAAAGGTTGTTACGGATTATTCTCAGTTCCAAAGGCTTCTCCGTGAAAGATCTTAATTTCATGTTTTTAACATTATTTTTAGCATTAAAACTCCCATACAGTTTGTTCTTTTGACGCCAAGTCTTATGGTGAGATAACCTATCACCCCGGCAGTTAGAAGAAATATAAGTCCAAAAAAGCCGTCGAAACAGTATGAGGCAAGAATGATAAAAAGCATTATTCCAATGTTCAGTTTCCTGTAATCTGCCCGATGGAGCAGTTTTCCGATAATTCTGGTAAGCCTCACACCATAGAGCATTATTAGTAGGGAGGCCGCAAGGCTTGTGAGGAGAAGAAGATTTAGCTGTGTATGGGTAAGGTGCACCTGCCTTTCTCTGAGAAGAACCATAACCCCATTTCTCGTTCTGCCCGTGAGGTAAAAATTGACAAGGGAAAAGAGAAAGTTGGAAGTATTTACAGAAAACACCACAGTTAGAAAAGAGCGTTCATCCTTTGAGAAAAAACCTCCGATGAGGGCGGCCTGTGATGATGTGAATGTTGGAAGGAGGGATGCGGCCATTCCTAATAGAGAGCCAAGAAATGAGAAGAAGAGAAACTTTGGGATTTTCATTTTTATCCCCTCATCATTATTGAACTCAAGTCTCTTCAAATTTGACCTGAAGGAGACAATCAAGGTTGGAAATGCAAAGAGCCCTACAAAAAGGTGAAAATAAGGCTCTCTCAGTAGAAATTTCCCTGCAACAATGCCAAGCCAACCAGATAGGAGGAATATGAACAGGCCATACAGCTTTTTTATTCCTCTTTCGGTTAAAATGAGGAATACTGCGAGCAGAATAACAAAAATCCTCCCGGCATTGGGGTTATACGTTTCTGCCAGCAGTGGATATATCAGGAGCAGTGGAAGTGCAAAGATAATAGATAGAAAGCTTGCCATGATTGATATATTAACAACTTCTAAAGCCCTTCCCTTAAGAACAAGTCTGTGGGCCGGCAAAATACTCAATGCGGTACCTTCATCTGGAACCCCAAACATTGCTGAGGGTATTGAATCAAGAAATGTATGCGTGAGCCCCATGGTATATACAAGGAGCACGAATGAAAAGCGGCTAAAAGTATTCACATCATCCAGAAGGGATGCCAGAGTGTTCACATGCAGAGCTGGAGTTATTCCCGTAACCGTGCCAAGCAGAATTCCTAAGAGCATTTCTCTGAACATATATCCTCCCTCGACTTCACGTGGAATGCGGGCATGTCGCGATAGGTTGTGAATGTTCCAAATGCAGTTATGCTCTGATTTTCTTTTAGTGAAATTTTCAAAGATTTTGGAAGCTTCAGTAGTATCCAACAGGAGTTTTCTGTTATGTTAGCCAGTCTAAAGCCATTTTTGTAGAGTTTAATCCACTTAACTCTCCCCTCTATCTTTCCAAATTTGCCGGGGTTTGGTGTGCAGATATCATTACTTAGTGTGTTTCTGGATGCAACTACCATACATTTCAGGCAGTAGAGGGAATTTCTCCTTCGAATGGCTTCAAATTTCACGAGATCACCTATTTTAGCAGAGAAGCCGTACAATTTGAGAGTGGTGCAGTTCAAGGAGAGACCTCTGCCTCTGTTAAGCACCATGCATGTTCCTTCTGCAATATTTCCGATGGTTGCATTATCCACTGGAACCTTTTGGGCTTCTCCAATTATTTTAATATCCTCCGGGGCTTCAACAACTATTGTGAGCATGGAATAGAATTTCGCAATGCCAAGAACCTTCACCCTATTTCCGAGCTTCAGATGGATGTGATAGGGAAGATAAAGGCGGATTTCTTCACTGCCATTCCATATCACGGTGTTTGGGGAGTTGTATATAACAATACCCTCAACCGGAAATGGCATGTCCTCTTCAGGCTTTTCCACATATCCCCTGGATGAGAAGTGTAGGGGATAGAAAAGAGAACCGTAGGATATGCCTTCTACATCGAGAACCGTGCCTTTGGTTGCATTAATGCACCATCCAAGTTTTATTCTGGAGGGTGTCAGCAGGTAGCACTCTTTATCCTTCCAGAGTGCTCCTCTAATGCTTTTCAGCTTTAGTGTGTTGGCACTGACTCTGGATATTTTTACAGGTTTCAACTTACTATACGTGCTGTTAAACATAATGCCTGAGACCTTATAGATTGTGCCAGTGTTCAGTGTTTTCAAAATAGCAATCTTTCTCTCCCCATCGGTTAGCACAGAAAAATCTGGTGAGGAATATATGCAAAGCCCTGTGAAGTTTATGAGCCTAACCTTTTGTGAGTTTATATGCCCCTCTCGATGTGTTGTGGGAGAATAAAGGTTCATGCCTGTCAGCACTATTAATACTCCTATTATAATGACAATATCAAAGCGTCTGTCTTTCACCATGATTATTAGTAAGCAGAGAAACTTAAAAATTTTTTGCTAATTAAATGGACATAGAGGTCAAAAATATCAGTACATCTCTCCGCTTGGATAAACTACAATTCCCTTATTCGTTATTTCAAAGGGATACTTACGCATGGAGTGTTTTGTCTCACGCATTTTTCTTATTATAAGATATCTTTTGAGCTCAACATCCCGCTCTCTAAAGTCTAAAAGTATGAGTCCTCTTGAGATGTATTCTTCAATCCCATATCTACTTATTTTCCCTGCCTTTGGATCGGGAGCTTCTGTTGTCAGAATTGAGGTCACACCCATTTCAAGAAGTATTGTATTCAATTTAAGCAAAACCTCTCTAATTTGTGCTTCCTCCTTAAGCCTGAAAGCTATGGATGGGACAGAATCTATAACAAGTCTCTTTGCATTAATTGCCTTGACAACACGGTAGATGTATCTGAGGAAGTTCTCCACATTTAATCTATCCTCAAGAACGAACTTCTCTTCAGATGGTAGGCCTACCGTTGAGCTAACACCATCGATTATAGCGATTAACCCATCTTCCTCATATTTTTTGAAATCCCAACCAAATGTTCTGGTTTCCCGTCTGAGATCCTGAGCCCTTTCTTCAAGGGTAACAAATACGCCCGGTTCACCGTATTCTGAAGCACCTTTATAGATAAACTGGGCGCCGAATGTGGTTTTTCCGGTACCAGTAGAACCTGTCACCAGAATTGTAGTGTTCTTTGGAAAACCACCATCAACAAGCTCATCTAAGCCAGGAATACCACTTTTAACCCTCTCAATCTTATATTCACCATCCATGGAAATCACCCGAGTATCTTGACACTGTTAAGTTTAACTCTCTGGCCATTTATAGGTTTTAGTTTTCCTATGATATAAGTCTTTTGGATTGGCAACAACAAATTCAGGAATGAGAGACCTAAAAATCACAAGAGTTTTATTTTCATTGGTGGATATCTGATAAGGTGAAGTCATGTTAGATCCATTTGGACCAATAGCAAAAGAGCTGGTTAGAGAGATAGGAGGCATAAATGAGCTACTGATGCTGATTCCGAGTTATGTGAGCATAGATGAAGCTATGGAGAGGGTTGTCTGGCTTAAAAATGGGCAATTACCTCTGGAGCTTCTGAAGCTGGCTGATCTGGAGGATCTCATGGGATTCTATGCCCTTCTGGGAGCTCTGACGTTCTCTCCCTATGGTCTTGAAATGGAAGTGGTTAAGGAGGCAAATGAGAGGATATATTCTAAGAGAATATCTAAATATGGAATTGATAATCACGGAATCAGCCTTCCCCTGCTCAGCTTTGATGATGAGGAGATACTGGAGAAAGATCGTATCATCTTAGAAAAAAGACTTCATGATGAAATATCACCTGAAGAAAGGGAAAAACTCAGGCTGAAATACAAGATGCATATTGGAGATGTCCTCCTGCTGTGGGAGGATAGTTTGAAGGATATTTACATAAGGAACGGATATGCTTATCTAACCGAGGAACAAATGCTGGCACTTTGGAGGAGATCGTTTGAGAGGAACGTTGAGAGAGCTGTAGAAATTCTCTATGGGATACGGGATGAGCTACCCCAGTACTATCTTATGCTGTATGAGAAGATTAACGAGTTTGCTAGGGATTACTTTAAGGAAAGGCTTGAGAGATTCGGAAGTGCAGAAGCTCAGCCTTTGCGCTTTGATCTTTTCCCTCCGTGCATAAAAATAGCTATAGAGGGAGTTCCTTCTGGTCTGAGGAACTACGCCATCACGGTACTCCTAACTTCCTTCCTGAGCTATGCTCGTATATGTCCCAATCCACCAAGAAAGGACATCAGAGTGAAGGATTGCATCAAAGATTTAAGTGTGATAGAAAATGAGATTCTACCCGTAATAATAGAAGCCGGGAACAGATGCACGCCGCCTTTGTTTGAGGATCAACCAAATGAGGTCAAGAATATCTGGTATCATCTTGGTTTTGGTTTCACAGATAAGCCTAACATCGAAGACAGTGGAAACACACCATGGTATTTCCCTCCGAACTGTGACAAAATAAAAGCAAACGCCCCCCAACTGTGTAAGCCTGACAGAGATTGTAGGAATATAAAAAACCCGCTCACATATTATCTGAGGAAGCTTTATTTTGAAAATAGGCGGACAGGTGAAAAGAATGAGTGAGCTTTTCAGAGAGGTTACAAAGAAGGAGAGACTCTTTTATTACAGAAATGAATGGAATGTTAACAAAATCCCAGATTTTTTGGTGGAAACCTTAGAAAACAGGGAATTTGGATTTGATCATACTGGTGAGGGACCAAATGACAGGAAAAATGTCTTTCAGGACATCAGGGATTTAGAAGACTATGTAAAAGCTACCGCCCCTTATGCGATGTTCTCAAGTGTTGCTCTTTATGAGGAGCCGCGGGAAATGGCAGGATGGATGGGAGCTGAACTTGTATTCGATATAGATGCTAAAGACCTACCGTTGAGGAGATGTAGTCATGAACACGGCATGGTATGCCCTGTATGTCTGGAGGATGCAAAGGAGCTTGCCAAGGATACGCTTGTGGTTCTCAAAGAGGACTTTGGTTTTGAAGAAGTCCATACAGTTTATTCTGGGAGAGGCTATCATATCAGGGTTCTTGATGAATGGGCTCTGCAACTCGATGGAAAGGCAAGGGAAAAGATTTTAGCATATATCTCCTCCGCTGAGGAGATAACATTTGAAGATTTACGGAGCAGAAAAGTTATGCTCTCATCGGGATATTTTCGGGTTTTTCGTCTGCGTTTTGGTTATTTTATCAGGAGGATTAACGAAAATCACCTTTTAAATATCGGCCTCAACCGGGGTCAGATAAGAAAAATTCTGGAAAGTAAGGATCAAATTTATGATGGCTTTGTCAGAAAAGCTCTCTTGACGTCATTTCCAAAGGGCATAGGATACAGAACACTGCTGAAGCTATTTGTACTCTCATCAACCTTTTCAAAGGCATATTTTGATGGTCGTGTTACCGTTGATGTTAAAAGAATCTTGAGGGTACCTTCAAGTCTTCACTCAAAGGCTGGTTTTGTGACAACCTATATTGGAACTTCTGAAAGAAACCTTGAAAAATTTAATCCCTTTAAAGATGCTGTCCCGGAATTCAGGAGAAAAGAAGTTAAAGAAGCATACAAAATATGGCATGAGGAGCAAGAACAATGACATCAGGAAAAGCTAAAATCATGGTCGCAATGCTGATCTGGGGGAGTGTGGGGATATTCAGCAGATTTACACATCTAACAGGCCTTGGGGTGGCTTTTTTCCGTGTTTTCTTTGGAGCTCTCTTGTTTCTCGGAGTTTTTACTTTCAAGGAACGTAGATGGCTGAAGAAGGTTATGGAGGAACTCAGAGGGAATGGGAGATGGATTCTTTTGCTTGGTATTGCTTTAGCTTTGAATTGGGTTTTTCTTTTTACAGCATTTTTCTACACAACGATAGCGAAGGCTGTTTTGGTTTATTACACTGCACCCATTATAGCTGTTATCATCTCAGCAAAATTTCTTGGAGAACAAATCAGTAAGATGAGGGCTGTTTTGATAGTTTTAGCATTTCTTGGAGTGATCACAATAATGAGTGGCGAGACTATAAGTGCGACTGATAGAGGGTTTCTTGGAGTAGTTCTGGCGTTGCTCGCCGCATTTTTCTATGCTCTCATCCCAAATCTTGGTAGACTTCTCAGAGATATGAGCTCTGAAGTTTTGACTTTCTTACAGCTTTTTGTGGCGAGTGCAGTTTTGATACCTTTTGTTTTTATCGCTGGAATTTCGTCTGGGGAAATCTACTGGCCTGCGGTGGGAATTCTGGTTGTAGTCCACACTGTTTTTGCACTGCTTCTTTACATGGCTGGACTCAAGGATGTTGAGGTCAACGAGGCTGCTCTACTCAGTTATTTGGATCCGCTCAGTGCAGTTGTTTATGCATTTTTGATTTTTGGTGAAGCTCCTACTATCAGAACGGTTATCGGTGGTTTCTTGATACTCTCTGCTTCTCTATTAGACATTTTGAAAAACAGGTGAGGGGGCTATAGCCCGCCTTCTGTACCGAGGGGCATTCGACTGAGCGGCCTACCACGGGGCTCCCACCGGGAACTCATCGCCCCTTCCTCGGCCTTGCACCCCGCGGGACGGCCGTTTCACCGGTCCCCGACGGGTCGTCTGCGGGTTATCTCGGGCGCCGTCGCCGGGCCCTTCGCCGCTTTCATCCCCATATCCGCCGGGACGTGTCGTTTCTGCGCCGTTGCCCTCCCTCTCGGGAGGTGCCTTGCGGCACCGCGGCCCCGGTGCGGTGGGCGGAACTTCCTCGGGCTTAAGCCCGACAGCCCCAGCCCCCTCACCAGAAGGAGTAAAGAAGTGAAAGATAAAAATATTTGCATGTGGATTATATTATCAATGGTTGAATCATGTTCCCAAATAGAGATAAACCTTTTTTAACTTAGTCAAAATCCGTATCACGGTCATTCTTATGGTGGGGGCATTACTTCTTGGGGAGTTTCTTGTTTTCCCTGAATTTGGGGATCTTCGGTCGTTTAAATCTCCCTAATGGGGATTTTTTCTTTGGTTTTGGCCTGGTTCTTTTTGGTTTATTTTTCAGGTTCTCATAATATCCTGTAACTATGATCCCAGCTATTACTATGAAAATTAAGACATAGAGTTTTTTATTATCTTGATTTGGGGTTGTGGATATTGAGGTGCTATTTGAACTCTGCGTTATAGTTTGTGATACGGACGAAGAGGTGGAGGGAGATGAAAAAGTATTAGTGTAGGGTTTAGGCAGTGTTATACTCCCTTCTCTTACAATGTTTTTATTGAGAGCGTTGAGCAGGAATCTGTAATATATTTTCTCGCCGGGGGGTATTTTAAAATCAAGTTTTAATGTCATGGTTCCGGGATAAAGGGTTATATTTAGTGATCTTTTGTACAAAATCTTATCTGCAGTGTATAATTCATAGGTTAAGAATCCATGGACTGATTCATCATTTTTGTTTATTATTTTTAGAGCAAATTCAATTGTGTCTTTACTAATTTTTCTGTACGTTACATCAGATAGGGTGGGATATGAAATAACATGATATTTGGTGGAGAAATTTCGAAGTAGTTTTTTTGCATAATAAATTTGGATATTTGCATTTATATCCCCAGATATATTTGTTGGTAGTTCAATTTGAATGACATGGCTTCCTTTAGAGATTTCAATCACTCTTTCTTTCCTTAAAATCACACCTCCTTTGCTGGATATCTCTGTTAGGACTCTCAGGGAAATATCTCTATCCGCTATCAGGGTTATATACGCTGTGTTGGATTCATTTAGAAAAACTTTCGAGGATTTTACAGACATATTTATTATATTAACCCCAATTCCGATATGGATTAATTTTTTAAACTGCTTTTCTCCTTCAGAGTATTTAATTTTGTATATTAACATATATGTGCCCTCTGGGAAATCAGAGGGTATATGTATTTCGAATCTGACAATATTATCTCCGGGAACTAAGATTATATGTTTGGATGCAGACAAATAGTGTCTATTGTTTTTTTCTAAATATGTAGTGGCTTCGGCTGAAATATTGAAATGCCCAATATTTCTGACATGAGAATAGACAACTAAGATATCTCCATTAAATACCTGTTTGGTTTCTGGCCGTTCTTTATTATAAAACGATAAAATTCCAAACTGCAGGGGACTCCTGAGAACTTTTATTGGTATTTTCACTTTTAAAAGATATAACCTGCCTCCTCCTGATGTGAGTGCTCTGAACCTCAATATCAGAGAATATTCTCCTGAATGTACTTTTTTATCTGCAGCGATCTTATAATTAAGGATATAACTCTTACCAACTTTCCATCCGATGAAATTTGTTCTATCAAATGAGAGGTCGAAACCTGATACCTCATATCCGTTTTCATCTATTACTTTAAAATCTTGCAATGTTACCAAATCATATGCTAAGTTACCGGCGTTTGTTAGAACAATGGAACCAGAGGAGTAGTCTCCTGAAACAACTGTAATACTCCCATTCGCAATGATACTTGCATTCTGGGCAAATATGGGATCACTGAACAGCATGAATATTAACATCATGACAATAGTGATGTTCTTCCTCATCTTGTCCTCCCCTTGATATTTTTCGTCTTTTGGTAATATAAAGTTATGTTCATTAAAGAGAGAATACAAACAAAACAAATCCGGCAAATAAGATTCCTAAAAAGAAAATAATGCTAACTTTGTATAGAGCTAACTTTGAGAATTGGGATCTAACTGTTAAGCCTATGATGATAAGCAGAGAACCATAAACCATTGAAAATATTCCAAGGGCTCGCTTTATATCTACTCTGAGTATAATGAGGATTCCTAAAAGAGCACCGGCTAAGATTGTTATATGAGGGATCGTGAATGCATAGTAGTTCATGAGAATCTTCTCTTCTTTCATTTTTATCACTCTATGACGAATGCATAGGTTGTAGCTGTTGGTAGGGTTTTTCTTATTTTTGGAAGAAGATATCTGGGGAGTATAACCTCCGTTTTTTCTTCCAGTATGTCATATTGATTGAGGATTTTTTCAATGACCTTAACCTCAATCTTACCCCTGACCTTGAAATAACCGTGCCATGTTCTTGTAATCTCCAGTATTATTGGAAGACGAAGAACTTCAGCTTCTTTCTGTTCAATCAGCGTAGAGATTAGTCTAAGCTCACTTTTTCTGAAATAATGATAACTACCATCCCTAAGCTGTATTCTTGGCTCAGTTTCTTCCAATAGTTGGGCGAGACTTTTTCTGACCCTTGGTAGATGGAGATTGATCCTGCCTATCTCTTTGTGTATAATTTCGTCGAGATTTGACATGATAGCAGATACTCAGCATTGCTAAAACATTTTCGGAATTTTTATATACATAAAAATGTAAAAATTAGTAAAAACTAAACAAAAAATTAACATTTTTATGGTGTTCAAATTTAGCCCTTGTCATTATGTTAAATGATTAATAGAAAACTTTATATTTAAACATTCGTTCAGTATTAGCTGTGTTATTATGAAAAAATAGACAAGAAGGTGAAGCAAAAATGAGCGAAGCCATGACGCATGAAATGGCTGCTGAGAAGAAAATTCGTTTTCTCCAGCTTGTATTTGTTGATATCAATGGTGTTCCCAAGGGAATGGAGATTCCGATAGCGAGATATGAAGAGGCTGTTGAGGATGGGATAGCCTTTGATGGATCATCTATACCGGGATTTCAGGGAATAGAAGACAGTGATCTTATATTCAAGGCAGACCCCGCGACTTTCAGTGAAGTTCCGTGGGAAGGCATTGCGAGGGTTTACGGCTACATCTACAGAGACAAAAAGCCGTACTGGGCTGATTCGAGAAATATACTTAAGAATACCATCGAAGAACTTAATGAAAAGGGGATAAATGCATATATTGGACCAGAGCCAGAGTTCTATTTCTTTAAGAAAAATGGTAGTTGGGAGCTTCATCTTCCCGATGCAGGAGGATATTTTGACATAATAAACTTAGATAAGGCAAGGGACATTAAGAGAGAAATAGCATTATACATGCCATATTTTGGTCTTACCCCTGAAGTCCTTCATCATGAAGTTGGAAGGGCTCAGCATGAGATCGATTTTCGCTTTGATGAAGCGCTTAAAACTGCGGATAATATAATCAGCTTCAAGTATATTGTAAAGGCTGTAGGCGAGATGCATGGTCTCTACGCTACGTTTATGCCAAAGCCGGTCTATGGAATGCCTGGGAACGGTATGCATTTACATATAAGCCTCTGGAAGGGTGATAAAAATCTTTTTATGGGTAAAGAGGGGATAAGTGAAACTGCCCTTCATTTTATAGGAGGTATACTGAAACATGCAAGAGCTCTAACAGCGCTGACAAATCCAACAGTTAATAGTTATAAGCGACTCGTTCCGGGATATGAGGCTCCAGTTTATATCTCGTGGGGCTACAAAAACAGGAGTGCTCTCATAAGAGTTCCTGCATTTTGGGGTAATGGAGCAAGGATTGAATATCGCTGTCCTGATCCGAGTGCAAATCCATACTTGGCGTTCGCGGCAATACTAAAAGCTGGATTGGATGGAATAGAAAGGGGAATCGAACCATCAGCATATGTTGAGGAGAATGTCTATGAAATGAGTGAGATAACCAGAAAGGAGCTTGGAATAGGTACTCTTCCTGAAAGTTTGGAAGAAGCTTTAGACGAACTTAAAAAGGATAAAATTGTTAAAGCGGCACTTGGAGATGCATACCGGAACTTCATCTCGTACAAAGAAAAAGAATGGGAGGAATACTTGGAATACGTGAAAAGCAAGGGCATTCCTGAGGACACCAAGGAGGTAACTGAGTGGGAACTTGAGAGATATTTTTATGTTTAGTGTATTTCCTCAAGTATCTCAATTTCTTTTGGTTCCTCCCTTTCTGTGGCATGAATTATGAAAGAGCCTCCTATTATTAATGAGGCTCCCAAAAGTTGTCTTGGTGTTAAAGTTTCTCCAAATATGAGGAATGCAAGGATGAGAGCAACGACAGGTTCTACTGTGGCCACTATGGATGCTCGACTGACCTCAATCTCTTTAAGTGCATTGTTGTAGAAGATGTACCCCAGAAATGTGGGGAAAAATGCTAAGGCAAAGAGATATGGAAGAGATTCCGGAGGAACTTTAAAGTCTGTGAATGGTATGAGAAAGAGCATTCCAAATATCAAAGTGTAGAACAGTGCTTCTTCAGGCCTTTCATTTCTCACAGCAAATTTAGCGAGTATTCCATAGAGGGCATAGGTTACCCCAGTAAGCAAGCCCAAAACAACCGCTATGGGTGTTACTCTGCTCCCACTCAGGTCAACCACTAATACAACTCCAACTATAACCATTCCGAGTGCAGTTGCTTTCTTTGATGTTATGGGCTCTTTGAAAAGGTAATAACCCATCAGTGTGGAGTAGATAGGAGCTGTGTATAGGAGGAGCACGGCGAGAGAGACTGAAGAAATTTTAACGGTATAGAAATATAGAGTGTAGAAAAGGAATATACTGAAGAATCCATAAACTGCGTAGAACTTCAGCCTGTCTCGACTTATCGTGAATCCTCCTCTGAAAAAATTATAGGGAAGCAGTAGTATGAGAGCAAAGAAAACACGATAAAATACTATTGTAAAAGAATTGAGGCTAAAACTATAGAGCAGCTTGGCAAAGATACCGAGGCTACCCCACATCGAAGCGGCGAGGAATACCAAGATGTATCCTTTTTTCAAAGTCCCACCTCAGGACCCACTGGAAGTCTTCGTTTATGTGTGCTTTTCTGCATGAGGTTTTTGACGTATTGTACTATGTCAGGTGAAATCTCAAGTTCCTTGGCTATTTTCTCCTCTGACATTTTCAAGTCTACAAGACGGTAAAGGATTTCATCAAGAAGACGGTAGCTTATTCCGAGTTCATCCTCATCTGTTTGACCTTCCCACAGGCCAGCACTTGGTTTCTTTTCTATGATCCTATCAGGAACTCCGAGGCGTCTGGCAATTTCCCATACTTCTGTTTTGTACAGGTTTATCAGAGGGGCATAATCGCTTGCACCATCCCCCCATTTTGTAAAGTACCCTGTGAGAAGCTCACTTCTGTTGCTCGTTCCAAGAACTAAGAGGTTTCTGGCGTTTGCATGGGCATATAGGAGTATCATCCTTGTGCGTGCCATTATATTGCCCCTGCTCTTCTCATCGAGATTAATAGAGAGGGTATTTTCAAAGGAATTCACAACAGGTTTGATGTTTATAACCCTGTATTCTATGCCGAGCTCATCACAAACCAGCTTTGCATCCTTAACATCCTGTGTTTCATAGTATGGCATTATGAGACCGAGAACTCTATCTTTACCGAGAGCTTTAACCGCAAGGTATGCTGTAGTTGCGCTATCTATTCCTCCACTTATTCCTATAACAACGCCTTTCACCTTAGCCTCATCGACCTTTTGGGCTATAAATGACACCAGCTTTTCAATTACGGAGTCGTAATCAAGTTCTCTCATTCTTACCACCCCTTATCTCCCCCATGAACCTTATATATCCCATCATTGCAAAAGCACTCCCCACAATCATCAGGATGAAGGCGGGGATTGATAGCATTGAGTAGGGGTATCTAATTCCACTCATGTTGTAGGTATAATTAACTTTTCCGTATTCTACCGTTATGTGAGGGGTTGAATAGAGTTTAAGAATGAGGGTATCGTTAGAGAATACATGACTCGTCAAATTTCCCCCATGGTATATTATCACACTGGCATTCCCAGAATTCATGATGAGAGTGCGGTTTTCAACATAATACTTCTTATCGAAGGTGGTGTTCAAAACATAGCTTCCGGGATTTAAGATTCCTTTAGTGCTGTAGCTACCGGGGTAGGATATCATCGCTATCAGTGACAGTATAAGTGCAAGAACGAGCATTACAAGCCCAGCTTTGATAAATGTGTTCTTCAAAGCTTCTCTAAAGCTCACCATGTTTTTCACCTAAGAAATAAAATAAGAAAGGGTCAGATTTTGCCAACCAGATGGCATTCCGCAAAATGGCCATGTTCATACTCAATAAGCTGCGGATGTTTGCTGTCGCAAAGCCCCATTTGAGCGTAAATACATCTTGGGTGGAATCTGCACCCAGGGGGTATGTTAACAGCATTTGGAACTTCACCTTTAATTGGGAGCTCCTTGATGATATTTCTCCTTTCTGGTTTCGGCTCAGGAACTGCTGCAAGCAGAGCTCTCGTGTAAGGGTGCAGTGGATTATCTATGACTCTCTTTGCAGGTCCCATTTCAACTATCCTTCCGAGATACATGACTGCAATGTAATCAGCAAAGTACCTCGCTGTTGAGAGGTCGTGGGTGATATAGAGGTAGGTAACTCCCATCTTTTCCTTGAGTTCCTTCATCAATTCGAGAATCTCTGCCCTTATTGATACGTCGAGCATTGAAACAGGCTCATCGGCAACGATGAAGGTTGGGTTCAATATGAGAGCTCGGGCTATAGCGACACGTTGCCTCTGGCCTCCTGAGATCATATGGGGAAATCTGCTTACGTAGTCTTCAGGAGGGGTTATTTTAACCATCTCAAGTGCTTTGAATATCAGCTCTTCTCTCTCTGCCTTTGTTTCACCTATGCCATGAATTAACAGAGGTTCCTCCAGAACATCAAAAATTCTAAATCTTGGGTTTATAGACGAGAATGGATCCTGAAAGATTATCTGTACCTTTCTTCTGTATGCCTTTATTTCCTCCGTGGTTTTGAGCTCAGTGACATTTTGTCCCTCAAGATATATGTTGCCCTCAGTAGGTTCGAGCAACTTAACTACCAGTTTGCCTGTTGTTGTTTTACCACATCCGCTCTCTCCAACGAGAGCAAAAACCTCTTGTTTTCCAACTTCAAAGCTTATGTCATCCACTGCCCTAACGAATCTTTGTGGCTCGCCTTTCAGGGCACCAATGAGACCTCTCTTGATCGGAAAGTACTTCTTAAGATTTTCAACTTTGAGTATAGGTTCCGCCATTTTTCATCCCTCACAGTAGCCAGCATGCAGCATAGTGGTCTTTATCAACTTCTACAAGCTCGGGTTCCTGTTCCTTACAAATCTGCATTGCGTATGGGCATCTTGGGTGGAATCTGCAGCCTTTTGGAGGTGTAATGAGGTTTGGTGGCTGTCCGGGGATAAATTCAAGCTTCTCAACATCTTCATGCAGTCTTGGTATTGATGCGAGCAGTTTCTGTGTGTAAGGATGGGCGGGTTCATAGTATATCTTTTCACTGTCCCCTATTTCTATGATTTTACCTGCATACATGATCGCTACTTTGTCGCTGATTTCTGCAAGGATGCTAAGATCGTGAGTGATGAATATCATAGAAAGTCCAAGTTCTTTTTTAAGTTTCTTCATCAGATTAATTATCTGGGCCTGAACAACAACATCAAGAGCTGTTGTTGGCTCATCTGCTATAACGACCTCAGGCTCAAGCAGTAATGCAGTTGCGATGATAACACGCTGTTTCATACCACCTGAAAGTTCATGGGGATAGCGGTAGACGATATCCGGGGAAAGACCCACAAGCTCCAGATATTTCTGAGCTCTGTCTAATGCTTCCTCTCGTTCCATGCCTTTATGATATATTAGAGGCTCAATCATCTGGTATCCCACAGTATATACGGGGTTAAGAGCATTCATTGCACCTTGAAATATCATTGAGATTTTCTGCCATCTAACTTCCTTTCTGAGGACATCTTCTGGGAGTCCAACTATCTCTCTCCCATCTATTTTAACACTTCCACTGACGATTTTTCCCGGCGGTGTAGGCATTCCCATTAAAGTAAAACCGAGGGAGGACTTGCCACATCCGCTTTCCCCGGCAAGTCCCATAACTTCTCCCTTTTTCAAAGTGAAACTTAGGTCGTCCACTGCTCTAACGACACCTTTGTTTGTAAAGTAGTACATTTTGAGATTGTTAACCTCAAGGACATTCTTGACCATCTTCACAACCTCCTGAGTCTTGGGTTGAGTACTCTATCCATAGCAATACCAATAAGCACAAAGGTTAGGGCTACTAATGATATGGCTACTCCTGGTGGAATGACCCACCACCAGTATCCGTTTAATGTGGCACTGTTGGTCTGGGCATCATAGAGTATCTGCCCCCATGTAACCTTTGTTGGATCGCCGAGACCGAGGAAGCTTAGCGATGCTTCTGTAAGAACGGCACCTGGAACGCTAAGCGCCATTGATGCAAAGGCATATGGCATGATTTGTGGCATTATGTGCTTGAAGATGATTCTACCTGTCCCTGCACCGAGGGCTCTAGCTGCCTCCACATAGGTTTCCTCTTTAATCTGCAGTGCCATACTCCTCGCTACTTTTGCTATCCCTGTCCAACCGAACATCACCAACAGAAAGACTATTGTCCACAGAGTAACGTGACCCTTGAAAGCTGCTGCAAGGAGAATAAGTATTGGTAAAGTTGGTATTGACGCAACGAACTCGTTAACTCTCTGCATAAATTCATCTTTCCATCCACCGAGATATGCACTCGTAACTCCAAAGGCAATTCCTATCAAAACACTGAGGACTGCAACTGAAACACCAATGACTAATGAGACCCTCGTTCCCCAAACGAGACCTGCCCATATATCTCTGCCCATGTAATCAGTTCCCATTAAACCATAGGTTCTTCCAGTAAAGATAATCTGCATATTGCTAAAGTCAACCTTATCCCCGGGGTTGAAGGTGAATATCTGAACTTCAAACTTATACTTCCCCTTAAGGGGTTCTGGATTCACGAGTATCCCCTTTTGAGCTTTAGCAAAGAGAACGCTCATGACATCCATTGTGCTTATTATCGTTTCACGGTTTGATGCGACAACTTGAGGATCTTCAAACTGAGATGCCCACAGGAAAATAGCCTGTCTTACACTTCCCATCTTGGCAAGTTGGAATGTTTCACCGCTCGTAAAGTCAGTATCGAGGAGCTGAACAGTTTTGCCATCTGGTCTGGTAACTTTAATTACTATGTGGGCAGGATTTTCTAAGTTTGTCAGGTTAACCTTTATATTTCTTATGAGGATGTTCTTCGGTGGCACATCATATCTATTGTCATAGGTAAATGTGAATTCGTAATATTTCATCCCTGAACCTAAACTTTGACCTTTAGCTCCGAATTTTACGTCATTGACCCCCCAAACTTCATGAGGAGCAAGTTTCTTGCTTGTAAAGTAGTTATACCATGTTGGGGGAACTGTTGTGGGATTTCCTTCCCAGTAACTGTGCCATTTTTTGGGTATGTCTGGAGATGTTATGTAAGGGGCTGCGAGGGCTGTGAAAATCAGCATAAACAGGAGGAATAAACCAAGTAATCCTCCCTTCTGCCTTCTGAATTCAGACCAGAAATCCAAGATACTCGCTTTTAGGTCTACCCATCTCATATTCCATCACCTCATGTCTTCTGAGATGCACCAACTTTAACTCTCGGGTCAAGGTATCCATAGAGTAAATCGGCAAGTATCATTGCAAAGAGGTAGAGCAGTGTAGTTACGAAGGTGATCCCCATGACAAGTCTAACGTCGTTCTGCTGAAGTGCTGTCCAATAAAGCCTCCCCATACCTGGCCAGTTGAAAACACTCTCTGTGATGATTGCACCACCGATTGAACCAAGCAAAGCGAAGATTGTCATTGTAATGATTGGTGGGGCGGCAGCTCTAAGGGCATGACCATAAATTACTTTCCTCTCAGGAACACCTTTAGCTCTGGCAGCCATTATGAAGTCCTCTTGCATGGTTCCAATCATTATGTTTCTTGTTGTCCATGCCCATCCTCCAAAGAGAACGAAGACTATTGTACCTACCGGGAGAACCATGTGGTAGAGGACATCAAGATAATATGCAAAACCTGTTTTTGGTGGAATTGAAGTCATGCCAGAACCGGGGAACCAGCCGAGTTTGAATGAGAAGATGAGAATTGCAAGCATTCCAAACCACCACATTGGTATACTGCTGGTAACCATGGCAACTATCGAGATAGCTCTGTCGAACGCACTCCCTGCAATCTGGGCCGCTTTAACACCGAGTAGAATCCCAAGGAATATGACTATTATTTGTGCTGTGGTGAAAAGCAGAATTGTCCTTGGGACTGCTGCCATGATAATCTTAGCAATATTTGTTTCTCCGAATATTGGGTTTCTTGTCTGACCGAAATTCAATGTTAGAGTATCTTTGGTTCTTTCCAAAACACGAACCCAAAAAGGCTTATCCAACCCATACATCTTCAACCTACGATTATATTCACGCTCATACCACTCATGATATTTTTGCGGATCCTTACTAAGTGCTTGGGCAAGCTGGGGATTACTCCTTAAATATAAACCAATTTCTTCGTTGATACTTGATTTAATATCCTGCTCTGCGACTTTTGTAAAAAGCACCGAAACTAGTAGAGTTACTAACATAAGTACCAGTATAGCATTTAAGATTCTGAATGCAAGGTAGCGTCCGTATCCCAAACCTCACACCTCCTGTGTATAGATATGTTCATTTGAGGATTTTTTGAACCATCAACATTTTCAGTCATGTAAAACTTTTATATATTTTTCTATTCCTTGGGAGCTTATGAGTAGAAACTTTGGAAGGACATTAGAAATTACACTTCAAATCTTAAATAACATAGATATAGAAAGAGAAGGGAAAAAGGAAAACTTCACTTTCTTCTTCTGAGGAGGAGTGGGATTAGTGCGAGTCCTATCAGTGCTGCCGGACCACAAGTCTTGCCACCACTCGTCGTTGAGGAAGTTGATGAAGAGCCTGTTGCTGAAGATGTTGATGACGTTGTTGTCGCAGAAGATGAGGATGTGGTAGTTGTTTGGGTTGGTGTTGGTTTGATGACGATTATTGTCTTCTTCTGTGTGAATGAGACTACACCTTTCATAAGGCCGCCTTTAACATAAACTATATACTTTCCACCTTCGAGCTTCTTTGTCTCTGAAGCTGGGATTGTGAACTCAAAGACACCGTTCTGGGTGAGTTTGGCCTCTCCACTGTAGAGCAGGTCACCAGCTTCGTTTCTAAGTTCAACTGTTACAAATCCTTTGTTGGCGGGCTGAGTACCCTCAACAGGATACTGGACAACCATATCTGCCTTGACTATGACCTTAAGGTCATTTCCAGCAGTGACAGTTGTTGGAACTTCAAGACCAGCAAGCTGGAGCTTGGCAAGGAGAAGCTTGTTCTTCCAGTAGTCAAGAGTGAATGGATAGGTTGGATCTCTAAATGCTTTGAGTTCGATGAACATTTTGTCTGGGTCGTATTTGTCGATGTAGAATGGTCCGTTGCTTACGACAAGGTTACCGTGCTCATTTGCCCAGTTGATTAATGCGGCGTAACCTGCTGTTGGATCTTTAACATCGTTCTGGATAGCCTTTGGAACGGCCTTCTCGGCCTCAAGCTTTTCGATAACCTTCTTCAAATCAGCAACGTGGTCCTTGACGAGGAGATCAAGCTGGGCAATGTTCTCACTCGACTGACTGAAGGAATACTGCTGTGAAACACCGTACTCCTTCCCGTGAGCAACAAGCTCACCCATAGCATACTCAAGCTGCCATGGTAAGGATGGGAACCAGACGTTGTTGGCTGCAGTAACATCATCTGCAATTGGGTGTGTATTGTCTGTATAAACAACGTAGGTATCCTCATCAACGAAGACAAATCCTTTAACGAGCTTGAGTGTCTCACCAATGGCACCAGCAACCTTGTCATCATAGTATGGATCGTTTGGTCCATCTCTGTAAGCCCACATGTAGCTGAAAGCTATGTCATACTTGAGATCTGCCATACTCATTGGTGTGCCGTCGTGCCAGTTGCTCCACTTGCATGTGTATGTGATTTTGGCCTTTGCGGTTTCACCAGCGTGAGCAGCAATCCAACCCTGAGTCTGGTTGTAGATAACGGCATCTTTTGGAACTGTGAAGTTGCCTCTCTCAACCTTGTAATCACATCTAACTGGAATATACGTACCAGTTGAAAGGTCAGTGTACATGCCCGGATCCGAGACCACCCTCCAGATTGCATTTGAATAGACATCATCAAGCCCACCTATTGGGTTAAATGCACTCATGAAGAGCGAACCGGCCGAAGAATATTCAGCAACTCTAAGCTTCTTATCCGGTGTTTCAGCAGTTATGAGAGCCCACCTGGTCCAAAGACCGCTTGAAACATCCCTCGCTATGGCTTTAACTCTCTCTTTGTTGACTGGGAAGTATTCCCATTGTTCTGCTATGAAGACTCTGACTGAGTCCATGATGGCGAGTCCCATGCTTATCTTTTGGAGGTCCCAGTAGTGGGCGAGATCTCCTTCCTTAAGCTCGTAAGTCTTGTTGTTAACAGTGACCTTGTTGAGAACGACAAGTTTGGTGACTTCTTCAATTGTCCAGTTGTAAATCTCTTTGAGCTTGTCTGGGGTGTTGTAGTACTGGAGGTTGAGTTTTTGAATTGCGGCTTCTGGGCCGCCGATGTAGTCAACAAATTCTTTAACTGTAGTTATCTTAGTTCCCTCTGGATAAGTGTTGGTGTTTCCGTTGAATGGAATCCATCCATAGTACCAAGCAGCGTTAAAGAATGCGACGTAATCATCAGGCCACTTAACGTTAGCAGTGCTTACCCAACCACCAGTGTATAAGTTCCACTCATAATTCTTAGGATCAGTACCCCAAACAAGACCTCCTGCCTTTCTTCTATCGAGGATCATCCTATCAACTTTGAATCCCGCATACTTCTCAAGGAGGTGCGCAATGTAAAGACCTTCCTCTTTTCTCTCATCTTCAGTTCTTATGATGAATTTAACTGTAATTGGTTTGCCATTAAAGTACCAGTATTCATTACCATCTTCAGCCTTCTTCTTTTCAAGTTTGTATCCCTCTTTGGAGAGATATTCAGCGGCTTTCTTCATGGCATCATCGATCATTTTCTGGGCTTTTTGAATATCTGCAGCACCGGTCATTCCAAGGGCTTTATAAACTGGCTCAAAATACTGGTCGGCGCCGGTACTCGGTCTTATTGGGCCAAACATTGGAGCACCTGAACCTTGAAGGATATTTTGAACAATGTATTGTCTGCTTATAAGCCAGTTGAGAGCAAATCTTATTTCCTTAATAGCAAATGGGTTAAAGTATTTTTCATTTCCGACTGTAACGAGATATGGGTTTCCGGGGTCGTGGTAGATGTTTATGGTGATTTCCCAGTAACCGCTTGCGGTTTTTATGAGTTTGAGGTTCTTCTTAACGTCTGCTGGGAGATCCTTGAATGCAGCCCCACCTACGGCGTGGAGGAAGATATCAAGATTTCCTTTTGCAACATCTGTAATTGCTGATTCCTGATTAGTCCTTGTACTGATGTAGACAACGTCTGCTGCAGGTCCTGGTTCAGCAGCTGCCGCAAGTGGCGACAGCAACATTACAAAAACAAACAATAAAGCCAAAATTTCGGCCTTTCTCATCCTTTAGCCTCCTTCAAGTTTTCATATCTCATACAATACTGCATTGCATAGTGTATAATGGCATAAACTTATACATCTAAAGCCCTTTTAAGAGTTACGTTGTTGTAAAAGTAACAGAAGAAAATAGCAGTAAAATACTACAAATTGGCTAAGCGGGAGATACATGACAAGATTTTACCCAATGCGATGTACATACATAGTTAATTCTTCATTAAAAGATCCGCAATGTTATATAAACCATCAAAACCTCATCCAATAATGGAGAAATCTGAAAAAATCATCTCCACACAGATTTGAGTTCAGAGGCATGATTTCATACTATCAAAAACCTTAAAACAGACTGTTTTATAAGGTTCATGCGGGTACTCATGGAAGATCTCGTTATACAGGGCAGGTTTATACTGGATGGTGAAGTAGTAACCGGTTATATCGGTATATCTGGTGGGAAAATAAATAGGTTTTCAAAAGCTCCACTCCCTGGGAGGAATATAATAAAGCTCAGATGTCATGAAATCCTCCTTCCGGGAATGATAGATGTACACGTGCATCTCAGGGACTTCAATCAGAAGAAAAAGGAGACGGTTGAAAGCGGAACGAAGGCAGCCCTCCATGGAGGCATAACAACTGTTTTTGATATGCCAAATACAAATCCTCCTGTTATGGACAGAGAGATCTTCAAAAAAAGAGCGGAACTCTTCAAGAAAAAATCATATGCAGACTATGCACTTGGATTTCTGATTGCCGGGAACTGTGAAGAAGCCCAGAGGGTGGAAGCTGATTTTTACAAAAGCTTTATGGGGGCTTCGACGGGAGGGGTATACTCCGAAAACTTCACAGGAGATTATTCCTGTGCAAAGAGAAGGTTGAGTGTCCATGCAGAAGATTCCACGCTGATCCAGAAATTCCCTGAGAGGCCTAATATTGTTGAGGATATGGCAATAAAAAAAGCACTTCATGCCGCAAAAATCATTAAAAAACCCCTAAACATCTGCCATGTCTCAACGAGTGGTGGTCTTCGGAGCATACTCGATATGGCACTGCCATGGGTTAGCTTTGAGGTAACACCGCATCATCTGTTCTTAACAAAGGAGGATTATAGGAAAAACAGACTCCTCAAGGTTTATCCTCCCTTAAGAAGCAGAGAGGATGTTAGTTTCTTGTGGAAAAATCTGGGCAAAGTCCCTTTAATAGCCAGTGATCATGCACCACACACGCTGGAAGACAAAGAAAACGGTGCCGCTGGAATCCCTGGATTAGAAACAGAGCTGTCATTGCTGTTGGATGCATGGAATAGAGGAATGATAGATCTGGTTGATATAGTGAAGAAAACCTCTATAAATCCGGCGGAAATCTTTGGGATAGAGAATAAGGGATTTGGCATCGGAAAGGATGCCGATCTGATCGTTGTGGATTTAAAGGAAGAATGGAAGGTCAAACCTGAAGAATTTTATACCAAAGCAAAATGGAGCCCGTGGGAGGGTAGAAAGCTGAAAGGAAAAGTTAGGATGACCCTGCTGAGAGGAGAGGTGGTTATGGAGGATGATGAAATCATAGGAAAGCCAAAGGGGGTTCGTATAAATGCTTCGCAGGATTAGAGTAAAAAACACTAAACCTGTTGCAGATGGAGTAAAAGTCTTTCACTTTGAAGAGAGACTGGAATTCACACCGGGGCAGTTCATAATGGTGTGGTTGCCCGGAATTGGGGAGAAGCCATTTAGCTTAGCTGGAGAGGACATGATTATGGTGAAAAAAGTTGGTCCATTCACCTCAAACCTCTTTGATATCAAGGCAGGGGATTACGTGTGGATAAGGGGACCTTACGGGAAAGGATTTAAGCCGAAAGGGAAGAAAATAGCCCTTATAGCTGGAGGTATAGGGATTCCACCGCTGTATGCTCTGGTTAAGCTGTGGGGGGATAGGTTCGGCGAAGTTACCCTGATATATGGTGCTCGCAGTGAAAGAGAGCTTGCTCTCATAGATGTGGAGAGATATGTCGACGAAATCATAATCACGACGGATGACGGTTCAGCCGGAAGAAAGGGTTTTCCAACAGATGTGCTGGCGGATATGAAGGAGGAATTTGATCAGGTCTATGCTTGTGGTCCGGAGGCAATGCTTAAATCTATTCTGAAAGTTATGGAATATAAAAATGTTCAGATTTCAGCCGAGAGATATATGAGATGTGGTATTGGAGTCTGCGGGAGCTGTGCCCTTGGGAAGTATTTAGTGTGTCGCGATGGACCGGTGTTTGATGGTAAAGAGCTTAAAGGAGTTTTGTAATGTCCGTGGGGTGAAAGTAATGAAATACTCGTGGGAGGAGCTTGCGAAAAAAATGGGCATTGAAGTCAAGAGACTCGAAAATAAGGAGGCCAGAGCACTGAAAAAGTTTGTCGATGATCTTGCGATACCAACGCATTGCCGTTTTTGTCAAGGAATTGATCTGGGCATTGAAAATCCGGTTCATCATCCGAGCTATGAGTTAACTCCTGCCTGCAACCACGATTGCATCTTCTGTTATTCAAACGTGGCTGTGAAACTTGGAAAAGCTCCTAAACCTGGTTATTATGGATGGAAGAATCCAAAAGCTATAACAGTTTCTCAGTATGGTGAGCCTCTGATTTCTCCTAAGATAGTTGAAGTTAACAGAATGCTCCGCAAGCACTTTCCAGAGGCCCGACTCGATCTGCAGACAAACGGTTCTCTTCTGACCAGAGAACTCTGGCAGAAGCTTGATTTTGATCTTGTTATGATAAGTCTTGATGCAGCAAGCAGGGAAATTCATCGCAGGATAACTAATGCTAACACATTTGAAAGGGTTGTAGAGGCTCTCAGGATAGTAGGTGCTGATAAGTCCGTTCGTTCAATTGTGAGAACAATTTTCATGCCGGGTATAAATGAGGATGAAATTCCAAAAATTGCAGAGCTTGCTTCGTCACTTGGGATAGATGAAATGATGCTCCAGCCGCTGACTGTTCATGAACTTAATGCGGAAAGACTTAGAAGAGCTGGTTTAGATTTTGAACGGGCTGAGAGCGTTAAAGATTTGCTTAAAACTGCGATGAAGGTCAAAAAATATATAGACGTGCGCGTAAGTGGATGTCTACTTGTCCAGCTTAAGAAAATGGATGCTCTGACACTTTACAATGTTTACAGGGTGTCCCGTGATGTTGTCCCGCTGGTTAAGAGGAAAAGGTTCAATGGGGGGTTGCCTCGTGATACGGGAGATACTTAGTTTCTTACTGCTCACTTTGTTTTTGTTAATAAATATCATTTTAACTTTAAACCAGATGGGGATGAAAATTTTCGGGAAGGCTGCAAGAAAAACGCTCAGGATTGAACTTCCTGAAAATGAAAAAAAGGCATATGAGAAGTTTTTTACATTAATCTGGATTATTATTGGTGTTTGGGCATTTTGGCAGGTTAAAGAGATTACTCTTCTTGGAGCAGTGCTGGCGTTTTTAGCTTTTAGGAGTGGGGGGAATATAAGTAAAGCTCTGATTTATAGAATACATGACGTGAGAATTGTTAAGGAACACACATCGGATAGCCGGATTCTTGAAGCTATTGGAAAGGTTACCCAGCTTTCTCTTTTACTGGAAGGCCTCTTGATATTCTCCTTTGCGTTGTTATATAAGGTCATTTCCACCATGCTGAATGGAGGACATGTTAACCATTTGATAATACTCCTGTGGTTTGGTGGGCTCATAGCAGGGGCTGTCTTCGGACTGTTTATAGCCAAGAATAACAGGGGCGTGCTAACAAAAGATGGCATCATTGTAGTTCTCTTTTTCATGGGGAAGAAAAGTAGGGACACGATGATTACAGTGGCAGGAAAAACAAAACAAAAATTCAAACGTGCATGACTTTTCTCTTTTTCAAGCTTCGTCGTTCGGGGGAGTTTTCGATGGAAGAATTTCTCATGATTTGTTTGAGTGTCATAGGTGGGGGTGTTATCATAAATGCCGCTTTGGTTGGAGCCTTTAACATCTTGAAGAAGGTTGTAAAAACCATAATCCAAGCCTGCCGGGTTTAACGGCAAGTCGGCCAGGGGATCCTCGTGAAACCTCTCAAACCAAAAGAGGGAGGTCAGAACACACCTTAATACTTTTATTTTTCTGTGTTAAATTAAGCTTGGTGAAGAACATGATACTCAAATTTGATGATGATCTTTATCTCCTTGATCTCCCTCAGAAGATAGAGGGGTTTAGGAGTTTTATAGGTTCGTGGATTTTAAAGGAGGGTGACAGTGCTTTACTGGTGGATGTAGGGCCAGCAGGTACTGTTCGGATTTTGGATAGGACACTTAAAAGCTTAGGCATCAGGGAGGTGAGGTATGTTCTCCTCACTCATATACATCTCGACCATGCAGGGGGGATAGGACATTTAATTGAGCTGCATCCTGAGGCAAAAGTTGTTGTCCATGAGAGAGGAGCGGAGCATTTGATAAATCCTGCAAGGCTGTGGGAAGCGAGCAGGAAGGTTCTTGGAGGGTTGGCATTTGTTTATGGCAAAATCAAACCTGTTCCACATAGAAACATCTATAGGGGAAAAATTAAATTCGGGGACTTCAATGTGGAAATTCTGCCAACTCCGGGGCATGCTCCTCATCATCAGAGCTATCTTATAGGAGACTATCTTTTTACCGGGGATTCGGCGGGGGTGTTTATTAAAGGGGAGAAGCTCTATCTGAGGCCATCGACACCTCCGAAATTTGTAAAGGAGCTCTATGTGGAGTCTCTTGAGAAAATGCTTCAACTTGGTAGAAAAAAGCTTTGCTTTGCCCATTTTGGCATGTATGAGAATAGCTTGGATATTCTCAGCAGACACATGAGACAGATTGAACTTTGGGTTAAGGTGATGGAAAATGGCCTTAAAGCCGCTAAGAGCATGGAAGAGGCAGTTAATACTGCATGGAAGGAACTTTTGGAAATTGATGAGTTGCTTTCGGGATATCCTGCCTTAGAGGACGATGTGAAAAAGAGAGAGATGAAAAATGCAAAAACTTCCCTGATTGGAATATACCACTATCTTAGGGAAGCCTTATAAACTGCCGTTATTTTTCTTTAACCATGCTAACGTGTTCCCTGTGCATTCACAATGAAAAAACAGCGAAGATTGATATCATAGACGGAGAGCCTCTGTGCAGAGAGTGTCAGGTTTATTTAAAGCATAAACCTAATAGGGAAAAGATATGGAAAGAGCTTAATGGCCTAATGAAAAAAGCTGATAAGGCTGTGGTGGCATTTTCAGGGGGTAAGGACAGTACGGTTGCCCTCTATTTAGCTGTGGAAAGATATCACCTCGATGTTGAGGCTGTGATGGTTGATCACGGCTTCATGGCGGAGGAGGCAGTTGAGAACGCCGAAAGGATAGCGGAACATCTTAATATCCCCTTCAGAATTCTTCACCACGATTACTCTGATATATTTAGGAAAGCTCTCTTGAGGGGTCAATCTCCCTGTAGGGCATGCTCTCGAAGAACCATGGAGAAGCTCAGGAAGTATGCCGTGAAAAACGGCTATAGGTACTTAATAACAGGCCATGAGCTGCCGTTTGGGCATCATCCGTACCGTCTGATGTCCGGTGGAGTTCTTCAGGTCAGGCTTCTTAGTCTGATGAGTGAGAAGGAGAGGTTTGAAATTCTGAAAAAACTGCCTTTTGAGTTCCCTGAACTGCCGGGATACACCACCAATTGTCTTATCCTTGGCCCTGCCCTCGAAAAATACTGGGAGAAGCACGGTTACAGCTTTGAGCATCGTAGAATCGCCGCCCTTGTGAGATATGGTTTGATGGACAGGGAGAAAGCACTGAAGAAGATAAAGAAGCCGGAAGTTCCGGATAGGATTAAGCTGGAGGTTTATAAAAAACTTAGAATAAAAGATTAACGGTTTAAGGCCTGAAAATGCAAGGACAGGCACAGTTTTTATGCTGTTGATATTTGCCATAGCCTTCTCCTGTTTTGACAACATGCCATTTTCCATCCTCTCCATAGACCATGAAACTTGATTGCTATCCATTCATAACTAACATCAATAAAGAATCCTGCCAGAGTTGCGGCGTGAGCGGCAGCTTCTGTGATCTCTCCTGTCGCTTCTAAATAGCAGATGAATCCGGGGGCATCAAGCCTCGAGACGGTGTAGGTGTGAGATGGAGCTCTGTGAGAGAAAGAATGTTCCTGCATTTCAGCTATCTATGGGGTTGTCTAAGCTTATAGTTTTCGCCATCGAGAGAATCTGATTAAAGCTTTTATTCTTCATAAAAGGTTTGTCCGTCAATGCTCCCCATGTCTGTTTTAAATCTCCAGGTCAATGTGAATCTCCTTTCCTTAATGTCTGTTCTTTAAGCCCTTCTGGATAGAGGACTTTAACAAATACATGAGCACCTGTGGAGTTCTGGAGCTCTATGAGTACGGTTGGTTCCGGCTGTAGAAAACTGGCTTTTAGGAAATTTTGGTTGTTATGCGGAAAATCTGACTCATATTCTGCTGGAACATAAATAGAAAAATGGGGTTTTCAATCTACATCAAAGTAAAGTATCGGCACAGTTTTGGCATCAGTGCTCTCAGTTCTCCAAACCTCATGGGTGATTCCGGAGGGCGAATGAAGGAAGAGGTCAAAATCAAATGCATTAGCACTATCATATCTGAAGTTAACGCTGATAAAAAGTCCTATTAAGGAGGCCTTCTCTGCTGCAGCTGAGCTTATTTTCCCGAGTTCTTTTAAGACCTCAATGAACTTTAAGGTATCGAGAGAGAACTCGTTTGTACCAAGATTGTAAAGATGGAACTGATAATATGCCGGATAGCCAGAGGATTGGTAGTTACCTTCATATATCCATTTATCCACTGGGGGTATTTGAGCTTTTGAGGGTTTTGATGTTCCACCTGTTAATGTGCTTGGATCAAAATTAACTATGTACACATATTCTTCATAGAAAGTCCGTCCGTCAATATGAATTCCCCATCTTTCCCAACGATATGTGAAATCCATCCAAATATAATAGTTCTGTCCGGCATCTGTGCTTGCACTTGCTTTTCCAGCTTTATTTTCCTGAACCCAATTATATGATGTCAATCTCGTCCAGTCGCTGTCAACAAAAACATTGACGCTGAATCCTACATCATGGTTCCTGAAGTATGTGTATGAGATATCATAGTAGGTAGTACTGTCGGGGGTTACTTGAGCTACTATTGTTGGAGCATTCCAGCTGTAGGAGTCGTCGAGCCATTGGTAATATCCGGTTAATGGTTGGATATTGGAGTTTTGGATTTTTATGGTGGTTTTTCCCCTTTGATTTTTTAATATTTTGAATTTCGGTTTTATCACTGCAGTCTGGAAAAGTTTCTCACGATTAAGACTCAGGCTTTCAATAGCAATTTTTCCATTCTTAACTACTGTGAGAACTATTAGGGATTGGGATAATCTTCCGGATTTCTTGTATTCTGCATTCCAAGCTCTATTTAATTCACCGAGTTTTATATGTATTCTGTTGTCTTTTCCTATGGTGTAAACTCCTAGGCTTTTAAATCCGTTGGGGTATAATGCTTTAACAAATACATGAGCACCTGTGGAGTTCTGGAGCTCTATGAGTACGGTTGGTTCCGGCTGTAGAAAACTGGCTTTTACGAAAAAACCAAAAAAGTAAACCCAACATAATAGTGGCTGTAAATTTTTTCTTCATAACCTCACCAATTACACTATTAGTAGTCATTACATATAAGCGTTCTGGTTGTTATGAGTAAACTTTTTGTCGTAATTGTTGATAATTCTGAGGAGCTTTTTCCTTGCAATCTCAAGCACTCTCTCCGGTTCAACCTTAAACCCGCCACCTCTCGCAAGGATTTCACTTCCCCCGCCTCCACCCCCAATTTCTTTGAGAACTTCTTTAAGCAGGATATTCATTGGTATTCCTCCTACATTTCTGTTTTTTGCAAAGATAACATAATTTCTTCCTGCTACGAGGGCTATGGTATTGGGATTTTTATCAACCAGATATACCAAAAAAGCTTGGGCGTCCTTCATGCTCCAGCTCTCAACTGTACTGATGATTTTAATTCCTTCGAGCTTTTCGGCCCTGCTTATGAGTGCTTTGGCTTTCCATCTCCATAGCTCTTTCCTCAGTTCCATCTTTTCTTCTTCCAGTTTTTCAAACTCTTTATGAAACTCTCTAATTCTCTCAACCAGTGGCCTATTTTTATTGGACATCTCATTCAGACTCTTCCAGTAGTCTTCCAGAAGCATGTTGAGATAATTTAGGGCTCTGTTGCCGCAGGCAAATTCAATACGCCATATATTTCTCGTTTTTCTGTAGAAGCTGAGGACCTTTATCGGGCCAATCTCACGCGTGCTTTTAACGTGTGTGCCACCACATGCTATAACATCGATACCCGGAATGGAAACGATCCTTATGGGAGGTATAACCTTCTCTGAGAGGGGTTTTCTGAGGAAGCTTTTAATATTCATGGGCAATTCTTCATGGCTTTCAATTTGAACAGGCAGGTCATCAGATACGATTTTGTTGGCTTTAATCTCGGCTTTCAGGATGTGCTCCCATGTTAGCTCTCCATCAAAATCAATCTCAATTTTGTTGTAGTTCTCAAAAATTTGAAATCCTGTGGTGTCACTGTCATAGAAATCCTTGAGAACTGCCGAGAGAATATGCTGACCGGTATGCTGTTTCATGTTTTCATATCTCCAACCCCAGTCAAGCTCAAGCTCAACTTTTTCTCCAGCCTTCGGCTTTCGTCCCCTCAGCTCTCCATCATGCCATATCTTATCCCTTCCAGAAACGTGCTCAACTTTCGCCTCAAATCCTTTCCCCCTTATGAATCCCCTGTCAGAGGGCTGACCGCCGCCTTCTGGATAGAAAATGGTTCTATTAAGGAGAAGCCTTATTTTCCTGCCATCAATTTTAACCTCTTCAATCTCAGCCTCGGTTCTTCTGAGATATGCATCATTATAGAACAGTTTTATTGTCATGTTCTCACCGAACCAGAAATCGAAGTGCGGAGATAAAAGGTTTGCTGGGTTTTCTGTTCATTTATTACAGCATAATTTTAAGTAAGAAACAGAAAAAGGATTACTTCTTCTTCCACTCAGTGTAGCCACAACGTCCGCAGCTCCAACGGTCTTTGTGGTTTGCCATGAAAACTCCAGGCCCGCATCTCGGGCAGTATCTGTTTTTCCTGCTTATCTTGCCGCCTTTAACCTCGTAGAGCTTCCACTTCTGTCCCATCATTCTCCCTCCTTCTGAATTATTCCATCTCTAACGAGAACATATTTGGGCTCTATGTAGAGAAGCTTCTCCTTGCTCTCATAGGCCTTTGCATAACCCTTTGAGATGTGACTTCCGAAGTATGAGCGGATGTACTGAACAACCGTGGTTTCTGGATCGAGATCAAGCATGGCCACAAGCTTTCCCTTGATGTCTTTCCTTGATGGAGTTGCCTCTCCTTCATGGATTATGTCAAAGTAAATCTCCTTTCTTCCGAGGAGCTTATTCTCCTTAATCTCGGTAACCTTAATCTCCATCGTAAATCACCTCCATTTTTCCAAGTATCTTCGCGCATCTGAGCTTACATTGAGGTGTAACCTTTATAAGCACTACCCCCTCATTTGGCTGACCATAGAGCACCAGACTTCCTGTGGGGGCATAAAGCACGGCTGGGATTGCCGCCAAATCCTCCTCACCGTAGACCTTGATATACACATTGCGCCCTCTTCGGGCGGTCTCAAATGCCTTCCTGATTGCGTTTAATAAAGCTTTCGTCACGGTGCCGGGAGGATTATTGACTGTCATTATCACTGCATCTGCATCTATCTCCGGATGGTATTCTTCTCTCTTAGTTTTGTGATCATAGATAGCTATATGCGGCTTGAGACCGAGCTTTAAAACGTTTTCCGTGACAACATCACCAACAGTGATTAAATAAGGTGCTTTTTTCATTTTTTCAAAGGAGTTTATATATGGCTCGGGAATTTCCCCCTTAACCAGTTCTCCGAGGGGTTTTTTCAACTCGTCCCTTAAAGAGAGGGGAAGTTTAAAATGGAAATTCTTCATAGCTCATCTAACCCTGATCGCATACTTCCCGGGAATCTTAACACCAAGTTTCTGGGCTATTTTTGAATTTTCTGGATTTGTTATTATAACGAGGTCAAACCACTCATCGCTTAAGTCTCTGCTTCCACAGACGGGACATCTATCTTCGGTGGTTATATAGTGACAGTGCCTGCAGGCTCTCTCCTTCATGATCCTTCACCCTTCTCCTTGCGCTTTTCCTTTTCAATCCAGTCGAACTTGCCCAACCCGGGCTGTCTCATCGTGAGACCTATCTTGTTCTCTCTGATGATTCTGCTCTTTACGCTGATGGCTATTATTCTTGCCCTTACCTCGTCACCGAGCTTTAATATGCGGTGCTTCTCCTTCCCAAGGAATTGTTTGTTTTTCTCATCAAAGACGACGTAATCATCCATGAGCTGTGATATGTGAACGAGACCATCCATAGGGCCGATTCTTATGAATGCGCCGTAGGGGGCAACGTCCACAACTTCTCCCTCAACAACCTCATGCATCTCGGGCTTCCACACGAGAACATCAAAAACTGCTTCGTGGTAGGTGGCACCATCTCCCGGAACAATAACCCCATCCGTTATCTCTCTAACATCGAGAACGGCTAAGATAACCCCATCATCCCTATCATAAACTCCTTCGTATGTTTCTCTCAGAATAATCTTCGCTGCTTCCTCTGGATCCATTTGGAACATTCTCGGTGGGATTCTCACGACATCCTTAACTGTCAGTAGCTTGTACATCCCTATACCTCCTAAAATAAATTGAAGGAGGATCACTCCTTCTTTCCAAACTTTTCTTTGTAGAGCTCAATAGCTCTTAGAATCTCTTTCTTAGCAACTTCCGCATTTTCCCAGCCCTCAACGATGACCTTCTTTCCTTGAAGGTCTTTATAATGCTCGAAGAAGTGGGCTATCTCATCGAGGAATGCCTTTGGAACATCGCTTATATCTCTCCAGTTCTCGAAGTATGGGTCTTCAACTGGGACTGCGAGAACTTTGTAATCCTTGTCACCGCTGTCGATCATCTTAAACAATCCAATGGGCCTGGCTTCAATGAGGACTCCTGGATAAACAGGCTCCCTCATTATGACCATAATGTCAAAGGGATCTCCATCATCATACCATGTCTGTGGGATTATTCCATAATCCACCGGATAGAAGAACGGGCTGTAGAGGACTCTGTCAAGCTTGATCAAACCGCTCTTTTTATCGAGCTCGTATTTGTTTCTGCTCCCCTTTGGTATCTCTATCAGGGCATAAACAACCTCTGGAACCTCTGGTCCGGGCTCCAAATCGTGGAACGGATTCATTTCTACCACCTCTCTAATTTTTCGAAAAGATTACTACATTCAGCTTTTAAGGTTAGCTTTTAAAGTTTTGGTCTGAGAACAGCAGAAAATATAAAAGAAAAGAAAGGGGTCAGGGTTCTTTCTTATCCTCTTCAATTTCTTCTGTCCTGATCTCCTCTTCGACATGTTCCTCTAAGGGTCTTCTATATTCATATGCTATATTGCCATCGATTATTACATAAAATTCTTCTCCATCGTCTGCATAATGAAGTATCGGCTTATCTACAAGTTCAAAAGTTTTCTCTAAATCTTCGGAGGTTGATAACAAAATTTTCTTTTCCACCTTCCCCGGCATGCCTTCTACTATATAAGGCCTTATTCTCCTTAATTCGTCCTGTGGCATTGTGCTTTTTAGGGTATATACTCCTCCCATGAGAGGTATTAGAAAGATTAGAGCCAAGATTGGAGCTACTATTCTGGCAGTTTCAACGTCTACTCGTATGCCAAATAGATTTATGTCGTTTTTCTCGCTTATGGTTTTTGTAATGGTCCTCTTTGTGACTTTCTCTGGAGTGTTAAAGTAGTACAATCCTGCATTTAAGTCCTCCATTAATGAGATGGTATGTTTGAAACTTTCAGTTACTGCTTTATTATATACATTTCCTTTTGTTCTGACATTTATAGTTATAGTTATGCTGCGTTTAAGCCTCCTGATACCAAGTTGTTTGGAAATCTCTGATTCTCTTTTATTGATTTCACTAACGTTCATACGGTATTCTATGGTAAACTTTCCGTCTTGGAGATTCCCTTTATTCTCAAAGAGTTTGTCCTCCCATAGGACAACATTTTTGTCTCCCCTGCTCACGCTATACTTTACGGTGCCTATGACATCATAGGTCCCAGTTATTGATTTTGAAGGTGTGAAAGCATACGTGTATTTTAATAAGAACTCCTTCACAAGTGAGATGGGATAGTAGTCGCTCTGTAGAGTTGATCCATATAGCGAATTATTTCTCAAAATGGCGCTATGTGTTAGTTTTCCTTCTTGGGTATATACTCCAACGGTTTCTCTGCTTATACTATATGGATGTGCATTCATAAGTTTCACAGAGTAAAACCCAAAGATGAGGAAGAGTACCAGGAATATTGCCAGTACCCCCCTCTTTTTTAAATATTTTTTAATCTTTTCTTTTTTAGTCGTCATCCTTCACATTCCCCTACTCCTTCGTTAAGATTAATATCATCTATACTCATGTCTGCCAAGGAACCCGGCTCCAAGTTTTCCCCCAAGCAACCACAACAATGGCAGGTTTTTATAACTTTAACATATGTAGGACAACCCTTTTGTCCACAACCTTCAATCCAAGCTCTGGAAGTAACTTTAACCCATTTTGTATGTCTCACTGATATCCCATCCGTGTGTAGCTCCAGAACTAATGTTCTCCGTTCGCCATGTTTAAGATGTAATCTCCATGTGACCAACGTTCTCCCATTTGAGGTGGGTTGTAATGTTACACTTCCTTTCGTTGTGAAATATTGAACAACACTAAACTTCGATGTAACTTCTTGATGTAACACTATATCCTTTTCTGCCCCTTTATTATGAACTGTTATGCTCTTTAACAAAGTTGCTTCTCGGTTAGATAGTATTGCTGGAGGTACAATAGCGTTACAAACTTTGATACAACAATCGGAACAATTGCATGTGGCTTTTACATTTATTGAGTCGCTCTTTTTGTTGAATCCCTGTATTTCCGCACCTTCATTGAGTACATGCTTTCCGCATGATAATCCTGCTGTCGCAACTGTAACGTCAATATACGCACTCTCCTCGGGATCTAACGTTACGTTCCATTCCAGTTTGGTACCATCTGATACGGGAATTAAAGTATAGGTACCTTCACTGGATGTTACTGATGACACTGTAAACTCTTGGGGTATAATGTCATGGATTGTTAAATCTCTCTCTATTCTGTCGTTTGTTACCGTGATTCTAAATGTCCATTCTTGGGGGGTATCTGCTGGTACAGTTTCTTTCCCTGAAATCAATGTTTTTTCAATTGAGGGACCATTTGTTATTATGAGTCTCAGGGGACATGTGGATATTTTTGCGTCTCCATTGTCCCAATATGCATCCATGAGTATAGGAATTTTATACTCTCCTGTGGATGCGTCACCGACACTCACGTTTCCTTTGAATATGTAACTATTTTGTGGATTTATTGCTACTTCAGATCCGTCCTCTGTTTCTATCCACATTGTAACATCATTTGGTAATTGGGAATAATCTGGGGAGAGCGTTATCCAGACTGTATGTGGGCTGTTGAGATAATTAGAGACCTTGAGTGCCTCAAAGGTAGTATTGCTGTTTTTTTCGACAACGATAGTACTGGAGTAATTGCCATGGCATGTAAATGCTAAATATTCGTTATCATGGGGTACAACATTTATACGAACCTCTCTATCGGTAGTGAATTGTACAAAAGTACCGCTAGAACCGATTATCATCAGTGACGCAAGCAGGAAAAGCAGAATCACTGAAAGAATTTTTTTCATGTTCTAAACACCTCCTGTTTAAGCTGTTTTAGTAAGGATGACCTTCTTGTTCTTATTTTGATTATATCTTCATTTCCGATGCCGGAAACCTTATATAAACTCGCAAGGAAGAGTGATATTTCTAATAGAATTGCCAATACAGGAGCTATGGGATGAATTTTGTAAAGCTTTGTGTTGACTGCTCTTGGTAGGAGGGGGAGATAAGAATTTACGGTTACTTTGGTTGAATATACAGAAGTTTTTTCGGGACTCTTTATTGTAATCACAATGTTCCTTTTCTCCCGCCTATTTAATTGAAAGTTATATTGGGAGATTTCAATAACCGGTTTCTTAGCTGAGATATAATAAACCATAGGATAAAAGTTCATATTCCTTACAGTTATGTTTTGAGTAAATACACTTCCCGGAAGATGCCATCCCTCTCTCAGCCCTCCTGCAGAGGTGACGGTGTATTCAATTGGAAAAATTTGCCATGAAACAAACATTGACGAAGCTACCATAATCAGAAGGAATATCGACGCAAGTATGTATAATGTTTTAAATTTTATAACCATGACTTTGGATTTCTTCTTCCTTCTTATGCCATGATTTCCTTCACTGGTGAATGCTATTGTTCCAAGTATTATTAAGATGCCAGCAAGAATCATCTTAGTTTGGTTAGATAGATTGTTCTGGAGATAATTCCCAGCACCTCTTATTACTATAGGTTTCCCTCTAAATGTTATGACTTTGCCTCCTATCTGAGAGTGCTTTATAGGGGGGATTTTTTTGCTTTGTTGATCGGTTGCAACGTTATTGTCTCCTTTAGTTATATATCCATCATCCACTATTGCAACAACTCTGTGGACTGTCCATTTCCCATCAGCATTAAAAACGATTATATCTCCTATGCGAGGATTTCTTGAAAAAGGATCAATAAAGAATACATCCCCCTTGCTTATTGTTGGGGTCATACTACCAGAATAAGCGTAGGATATAAACACCGGTCTATCAACGAGAGCTCCCGCCAGTGATCCCATAACGATAATTGAAACCACAGAGAAGAAGAAGTATTCAATAATTCTGTTCATCCACAACTTCCTCCGACAGCCTGTATCGATATAACGCCCTCATAATCTCCGAGAGTTAAGTTGTGGGTATCAATATGCATCCCGATATATGCTGTCTCATTGGCCGATAATGAAACACTTATGTCTTGTTTCCATGAGCCTTCAAACTCACCTTCAAAAAATCCAATATTTGCAGAATTTGATATAATAGTTACACAAATTTCACTCTCTCCAGTTTCGCTTACGTTGTTTTCTATTTTAAATACTCCCTCAAAGACATATATGGTGTCTTTACTCAATCCTTCTCCAAACCCCGGATACATTGGACTTTTATTGCTTATCTCAACTTTTAGAAATCCATCTTGGAGATATGAATATGGTGACGCAGGACTTTCAACAGTAATTGTGGTATTATTTGCACCGGGAACAGCATAAACTATTGGTATAGGTTCTCCAGAATTTGAGGTTGTAAAAATTATTCCTGTCACGACTATAAACAGTCCAATGCCGATAATTGCTTTTGTTATCATTTATGTTCCCCCTACGTTAATAAATTATTGAAAAAGGAGCAAAAGCTCCAGAGAAGAAATTTAAATCACTTGCACTCTCCAGCTGTAGCATAAAACTGTGCTTGGCCGTTGATTTTGTCTCCAGCTGTGTAGTTGAATCCGCTGAGTATCATACCAACCTTGACAACCTCTCCCGGATCAATTGTGAAGTAGAGACTTGTGCTACCGACTGTGGTGTTTGTATAGTCACCCACGAAGAAGAGAACTCCATCGTCACCTGAGTACGTTAGGTGCATACATATTGACATGTTTTCCCAAAGATCATTGCTGACTCCAAACACTTCCTCGAACACATAAGTGCTGTCGGGGCTTATACCCTTACCAAAGCCATCTTCCCACTTGGGATTGTTGTGGCTTAGGTCAATGACGAGCATACCATTATCATTTATGTATGCGTATGGTTGGAGGGGTTCGAGATCTATAAGTTCAGAGTCATCCGGAACAACAGCGATGTGGACATCTCTGGTTGCCTGGAAATATGCAAAGTTTGCACTGCTAGCAGCAACAGCGATTAGGAGACCTGCCATTAATATAAACAATCCTACTACCTTTCTCATCTTTATCACCTTCCACATGTAAATGGTGCATCGTCAGCTGGCCATGCCATTATTGTTATTGTCAGATTGTAGTCTCCAAGCGTATTTGGTGCTGCAAGCTCCATGCCAACACCGAGAGCTTCTCCTGGTGCCAAGTAGAAACACACATCTCCCGAAGCTGTATCTGAGTTGTATGGGGTCCCGTTTCCACTGGTTGTACGCATATTCTCTCCCGGATCATAGAATGAAACCTTTCCTGGATCTGATGATACAATCTCAACAAGAATGGTCTTGTTATCCCAGAGGTCGTTGCTCACATTGAAAACATGGTCAAAGTTGTATCTTGACTGTGGGCTTAGACCCATTCCTCTATTGGCCCAGCTTGTGTCATTGTGTCCGGGCCAGTGGGGATTGTCACTTGAAAAGTCAATAACTAACTTTCCAGCACTATCAATGTATGCGTAGGGCTGGACTGGTGTTAGATCAATGAGTTCTGAGTCATCAGTGACTACTGCAATGTGGGAACTCCTCTGTACCCTGTAGTCTCTGAATGTTGCACTAGTGCCTAGTGCAAAAGCCATTGCCACCAAAAGCCCCAGCATACCAAGGGCTAAAATTTTCCTCATGGTTTTTTCCTCCAAAGTTTTTTCATTCGGTAGTGCCTCTGATAGCGAGGCACTTAATAGAAACATGGGAAGTTTATGTATATAGGAAATTTCGAGTTACTAAGTGGTAATGAGACATTACCTCTGTTAAAAATGCTTTAAAATACCCTTTTGACTTTTTGATGCTGTATTAGGGCTATTAAAGTGTAGATAATTGAGGCGATTATCAATGGGATATTATTAAGAAAGATCCCTGCTGCAATAAAGATGAGGGATGTTCCAATATAAAACGTACTCCAGCTTATGTCATTTTTACTCACAACTTCCATGTATAAACTAACATCCGGAGGAACACGAATTAATCTAAGTGTGCCGTGTTCATATGATATAATACCTTCTCTCTGCATTTTTGGGATGTGAGTTTGCATTAAGCTAACATATATGCTTTTACGATGTTTTCTCTCAGTATTACCTTCTTTCTCGGCTATATATTCGACAACCTCCCTCAGATCAGCCCTCCCCTCGCGTTTCTGGAGGTACTCAATTACCAAGATCCTCCTGTCGTTGCCGAGGATCATAGCTGATGTTCCCATTCTATTCACCTCAAACGGTAGTGTCTCCGATGGTTGTTGTTTATGTAGAAGAATTCCACAATTTTCTTGTCGATGAGTTTTCTCAGGATTCTTTCGACTTTTTGTCTCGTGCAATAGATCCCATTTTCATTTAGGAATCGAGTGATAAATGATAAAGGTAATGCTCCATGTTT
>CAZAPD010000063.1:0-37518 GCA_964487115.1 uncultured Thermococci archaeon
TCGACCAGCCTCTTCTTCCCGCTCATTGCCGAGAGCAACATTTTGCCGATTACGTACCGGTTTACCGAGGAAAACTCTGAGTAGGTTTTTCTGACATCTATCTTGATTGAGGGGTTTGGGAGCTCGTTCAGCGCAACGTTCAGGAGCGAGCTTTTGCCGAGCCTTCTCAACCCGAGGAGAAGAACTAGCCTCTCCCCGCGCTCCACAGAGCTTTCAAGCTCCCTCAGTTCCACTTCCCTGTCGAACAGTTCCTCCCTTCGGGTCTTTGGATAGGGTGAGAACAGCATTAACTTGCACCCCCACAAGTTACTTGTGCCCCTGCAAGTTAAAAGGTTTTCTATCAAACTTCGCGTTGCGAAGTTTGCTTTGCAAAAAATTTGTATACCTCCAAACCCAAAAAAGGGTGGAAGGGTTCGAAAGCCTTTTAAATAGTCCTCTTTAACTCCCACTCAGCTTTAGGCGGAAGGATGACCCAAAATGGCATGGCACATCTTCATTCCTGATTCACTCCTCGAAGAAACAAACGACCCAAAAATCAGAACATATAAGGTTGGGCAGATCGCAAGGGCTGCTTCAATCTTCGGAGTTGAACACATCTGGATTTACAGGGCTGGCGGCAGGGACGGCAGGTTCATCAAAATAATCCTTGAGTATGCGGAAACGCCCCAGTACCTCCGTAAAGGAATCTTTCCATTGATGCCTGAACTCAAGCATGTAGGAGTTATACCACCTCTGAGAACCCCCCATCACAAGCTCAAGTCCAAGCCGAGGGTGGGGGAATTCAGAGAGGGCTTTGCCTTTAGAAAAGGCAGGAGATACTACGCTGATATTGGTCTTGACGAAACGGCAATGGTTGAGGGAGAAATTGAAGGGCGTGCAACATTCAAAATTGTATCAGTGAAGCCTCTCAGGGTAATACCTGCGAAACCGGATGAGTACTGGGGATACAGAGTGCATCTCACAAGGAAGACACTGGCAAAAACACTTAAAAAGGCAAGGTTGGACTTAACCATCGCGACCTCACGCAGAGGTGAGGATGTTAGATATATAGACCTCCCCGAACTTGAAGGGGAAATAGGTTTCGTGTTTGGGTCTCCAAAGAGAGGCGTGCTGGAGACCTTGAGAGACTACAATGAGGATTATCCCTTTGATTTAATCCTCAATACAATTCCAAATCAAAAAACAAAAACTGTAAGAACGGAGGAGGCTGTCTTAGCCACTCTGGCGGTGTTTAATTTCATAAGGAGGGATTGAGATGGGAAAAATTCATAGACCAAGAAGAGGCTCACTGGCATATTCCCCAAGGAAAAGAGCTAAGAGTATAGTTCCAAGAATCAGGAAGTGGCCGCAGGAGAGCGAAGTTAGACTTCTTGGCTTTGCTGGATACAAGGCTGGAATGACTCACATCCTCATGATAGACGACAGACCGGGGCTCACCAAGGGCAAGGAAATTTTCATGCCGGTTACAGTAGTGGAGGTTCCCCCACTCTTCGTCTACGGCATCAGGGCCTACAGACAGGGCTACCTCGGGCTTGAGACGGCCACGGAGGTCTGGTTCCACGAGCTCAACGACTACGTCAGGAGAAGGATAAAGACCCTGCCGAAGGACTACGACGAGGAGGCATTCAAGGCCAAGCTTGGCCAGATTGAGGAGCTCGTGGAGAGCGGCGAGATTGTCGATGTTAGGCTTCTCGTCCACACCCAGCCATGGCTCGTCAAGCTCAAGAAGAAGCCCGAGGTAATGGAGTACGCCATTGGCGGCGACAGCGTCATGACCAAGTTCGAGTACGCCAAGGAGAAGATCGGCAGGGAGCTCCGCGCGAGCGAGGTTCTTCACGAGGGCGAGCTCCTCGATGTTATAGCGGTCACCAAGGGCAAGGGAACCCAGGGGCCTGTTAAAAGATGGGGCGTCAAGGTGCAGTTCCACAAGGCCCAGCGCGCCGGCAAGGGCAGGCACATAGGCAATCTCGGTCCGTGGCACCCGACCAGGGTCATGTGGACGGTTCCACAGGCCGGTCAGATGGGCTTCCACCACAGAACTGAGTTTAACAAGAGGCTTATAGCGATAGGCGAGAACGGCAAACTCAAGCTTGATGAAAAGCATGAAGTAGAGATCACACCTAAAGGAGGCTTCCCGCACTATGGAATAATCAGAAGCGACTTCCTCCTTATTCAAGGAACAGTTCCAGGAGCAATAAAGAGGATAGTTAGAGTCAGACCCGCTATAAGACCACCAGCAAAAAGACCACCCGTTGAAAGGGTTCAGATAACATACGTTAGTAGGGAATCAAAGCAGTGAGGTGAGTTAGATGAAAGTTAAGGTTTTTTCACTCGAAGGCGAGCCAGTTGAAGAGATTGAATTACCCAAGGTATTCAGCACTCCCTATAGACCTGATCTCATTAGGAGAGCTGTCATAGCATCATGGACACATAGGATTCAGCCTCAGGGAAGGGATCCCCTTGCAGGCAAAAGGAGAGTGACAGAGAACATCGGAAAGGGGCATGGGATGGCCAGGGTTGAGAGAATAAAAACTTCACCAAGGTTTGCAGCATTTGTTCCATTTGCAAGGGGAGGAAGAAGAACCCATCCGCCGAAGGTCGAGAGGATAATCTGGGAAGACATTAACAGGAAGGAGAAGAAGCTTGCTCTCATGAGTGCTATAGCCGCAACAGCGAACTATGACTTAGTGAGGGTGAGGGGACATGTCGTTGACAACATTCCACAGATTCCTCTCATAGTTGATGATGAGCTTGAGAAAGTCTTCAAGACTGCTAAGACGAGAGAGATATTCAAGAAGCTCGGTGTCTGGGATGACATTGAGAGGGCAAAGAAGAATACCAAGATAAGAGCAGGAAAGGGCAAAATGAGAGGAAGGAGATACAAGAAGGCCAAGGGGCCACTTATTGTGGTCGCAAAGAACGAAGGAATCATTCAAGGAGCCAGAAATCATCCAGGTGTCGATGTGGTCACAGTTGACAACCTTGGAGTTGAGCTCTTAGCCCCGGGGACTCACCCGGGCAGGTTGACAATCTGGACAAAAGGTGCAATTGAAAAGCTTAGGGAGATTTACGGGTGAGAAAAATGGATCCATATAAGGTTATTATCAGGCCGGTTGTCACTGAAAAGGCCGTTTCATTCATTGAAACTGAGAATAAGCTAACATTCATAGTCGACAGAAAAGCCACGAAAAGTGACATAAAACGGGCAGTTGAAGAAATATATGATGTCAAGGTTGCAAAGGTCAACGTGATAATCACGATGAGAGGGGAGAAGAAGGCTTATGTTAAGCTTGCTCCTGAATATAGTGCAAGTGAAATAGCCGCAAGGATAGGATTGTTCTGAGGTGAGTGAGAATGGGTAAGAGTTTGATTCAACAGAGGAGAGGAAAAGGAACAACGACATTTAGGGCTCCATCTCACAGATACAGGGGCAGGGTTAAGTACATGCCTCTAAATTTGACGAAAGAGAAAACCCTTGTGGGAAAGGTTGTTGAGATAATCCATGATCCGGGAAGAACTGCTCCTGTTGCAAGGGTTAAGTTTGAGAACTTTGAGAAGCTCATAATTGCACCAGAAGGCATACTTGTCGGCGAGGAAATAGCTATCGGACCAAACGCTCCAGTGAAGATAGGGAATACCCTCCCGCTGGCAATGATTCCTGAGGGCTCTTACGTATATGACATTGAAGCAGCTCCTGGTGATGGAGGTAAGTACGTTAGGGCGGGTGGAACCTATGCCCTTGTTGTCAGCAGGGAAAAGGATAAAGTCATAGTTCAGCTTCCAAGTGGTGAGCTCAAGCAGTTCAATCCAATGTGCAGGGCTACGATAGGTGTCGTTGCAGGTGGTGGAAGGCTTGAGAAGCCTATCGTCAAGGCAGGCAAAGCATACTACATTGCTAAGGCAAGGAACAGGTTCTGGCCCAAACCGAGGGGTGTCAAGATGAATGCGGTTAATCATCCACACGGTGGTAAGGAGCATCATATAGGTAGGCCAAGTACTGTTTCAAGGAGAGCTGCTCCGGGTCAAAAAGTCGGCCACATAGCTGCGAGAAGAACTGGTAGGAGGAAATGATGAAAATGGCGAGGAGAGAATTCAAATATAGGGGCTACACTCTTAATGAGCTTTTAAACATGTCACTCGAAGATTTTGCAAAGCTCCTTCCGAGCAGGCAAAGAAGGAGTCTCAAAAGAGGCCTTTCACCAGAACAGAAGAAGCTTCTCAGGAAGATAAGGTTGGCAAAGAAAGGCAGGTATAAGAAGCCTATAAGAACCCATAGTAGGGATATGATAATCCTCCCTGAAATGGTTGGAATGACAATCTATGTGCATAATGGTAAGGAATTCGTGGCACTCGAGATAAAGCCCGAGATGATAGGTCACTATCTCGGAGAGTTTGCTCTTACAAGGAAAATTGTCCAGCACGGCTCGCCGGGTGTTGGTGCTACCAGATCATCAATGTTCGTGGCAATCAAGTGAGGTGGTGTAGATGGCTAAGTTTTCCTACTCTTTCCAGAATTACGACCCTGATAGGATGGCGAGAGCGAGCGGAAGGGATTTGAGGATTTCACCAAAGTTTTCAATAGAGCTCTGTAGGGAAATCAGGGGGATGATGCTCAACGATGCTCTGAAATACATCGATGACATTATAGCCCTGAGAAGACCACTTCCACTCAGGAGGTTTCACGACAGTCAGGGTCACAAGCCAGGCAAAGGATTTGGGCCGGGAAGGTATCCAGTGAAAGTTGCAAGGGCCATGAAGAAGATACTCCTGAATGTCAAGAATAATGCAGAACAAAAGGGTCTCGATCCGGACAGACTTAGGATAATCCATGCAGCAGCTCATAAAGGGCCAGTTCTTAGAGGTTACATACCCAGAGCCTTTGGAAGAGCAACGCCATTTAATCAGCAGACGACTCACATAGAGATAGTGGTTGAAGAGGTAAGATGAAGGAGGTGAGCACATGGCTATTGAGAGGTACTTCATTAAAGAATCCGTCAAGGAAATGCTCATCGATGAGTATCTTGAAAAAGAACTACGGAGAGCTGGCTATGGGGGTCTCGATATAAAGAAGACCCCACTCGGAACCAAGGTCGTTATCTTCGCCGCTAATCCCGGTTATGTCATTGGGAGGGGCGGAAGACGTATTAGAGAGCTCACGAGAATTCTTGAGAGACAGTTCAATCTTGAGAACCCCCAAATCGAGGTTGAGGAGATAAAGAACCCCTACCTGAATGCTAAGGTTCAAGCTGTTCGTCTGGCCCAAGCCCTTGAGAGGGGAATTCACTTCAGGAGGGCAGCTTACGCAGCTATAAGAGCAATAATGAGGAATGGTGCAAGGGGAGTTGAGATAAGGCTCAGTGGCAAGCTCACCGGTGAGAGGGCTAAGAGCGTTAGATTCTATCAGGGCTATCTCGCCAAGGTAGGAAATCCGGCTGAAACCCTTGTGAGCAAAGGGTATGCACAAGCCCTGCTTAAGCTCGGTGTTATAGGCGTCAAGGTCTCAATAATGCCGCCAGAAGCTAAGCTTCCGGATGAAATTGAGATCATTGAAAAGCCCACTGAAGAAGTTGTTGAGGTGAGCACCCAATGAAGGCAAGTGAAATTAGAGAGATGAGCATAGAGGAGATTGATGAAAAGATCAGGGAACTCCGGCTGGAGCTTGCTAAGGAAAGGGGTATGCTTACCATGGGGACATCTCTTGAGAACCCCATGGTCATCCGGGATTTGAGGCGTGATATTGCACGCCTTATAACAATAAGAAAGGAGAAGCTTGGGGAGAAAAGGTGATGTTTAGTGCCGAGGATTGTGAACCCGCTGGATGAGATGCTCTTTAAAGAGGTGCTGAAGGAGCAGCAGAGGATCAGAGTTTATATTGAAAAGGCCCGATATGGAAAGCTCAAAACCATAATCGAAGGAATAGATGAAAAGGAATTCGATCTTGAAGATATCGCAAAAAAGCTGAAGGCGAAGTTAGCATGCGGAGGGACAGTAAAGAAGGGAAGAATCGAACTGCAGGGAGATCACAGAGAAAAGGTCAAGCACTTGCTGGCAAACCTTGGATTTTCAGAGGAGCTGATAGAAATCGAGTAATATTAACGGCGAAAAATCTGATATGGCACGAGCTGATAGGACTGAAAGCAAAGATTATAAAGGCATCTCATCCAGAGCTGGTTGGCATCGAAGGCTACATCATCGATGAGACGAAAAACACCCTCACGATGGTGGGAGACACAGTTGGGAAGCTCTGGGTAATCCCGAAGAGCGTCGTTGAAATTGAGTTTGAAATTGGCGATAGAAGAATACGAATACATGGAAGGGATTTGATTGGAAGACCTGAGATGAGATTGAAAAAGAGGTGGAGAAGATGAGAGACATTGGATTGAGGATTCAGCCTCCCGCTGAGAAGTGTGATGACCCATACTGCCCGTGGCATGGGCATGTTAAGATTCACGGTAGGGTATTTGAAGGAATCGTTGTCAGTGACAAACCAAGGAGAACCGTCACAGTCGAGAGACAGCACTACCATTATCTCAAGAAATATGAAAGGTATGAGCTCAGGAGAAGCAGGATACATGCCCATAATCCTCCATGCATTAATGCAAAGCCTGGTGATAGAGTTATTGTTGCTGAAACAAGACCTCTTAGCAAGACAAAGAGCTTTGTTGTTGTTGCCATAACACAGAAAGCCGAGGAGGGGTGATTTAAATGGCTAAGAAGGGTGCTGGTGCAACGAGAGGTGTGAGTCCAGTTAGGCCAACGAGAGCTTTACCAATAGGTGCTTACCTCAAGGTTGCTGACAACAGCGGTGCTAAGATTATTCAGATCATAGGCGTTGTGGGTTACAAAGGAACAAGGAGGAGATTGGCCAGTGCTGGTGTTGGTGATATGGTGATTGCAACGGTCAAAAAGGGAAGGCCTGACATAAGACATCAGGTCGTTAGGGCTGTTATAGTCAGGCAGAGAAAAGAGTACAGAAGACTCGATGGAATGAGAGTCAAATTTGAGGACAATGCTGCCGCAATAGTCACCCCAGAAGGTGTTCCAAGAGGGACTGAAATCAGAGGCGCCATAGCGAGAGAAGCTGCTGAAAAGTGGGTTAGATTAGGCAGCATAGCGAGTATAGTATTGTGAGGTGGGAATAATGAAGTTAAAAACAAAAAAGCCCGGAAAGCAGAGGAAGTTTTTATACAATGCACCCCTTCATCTCAGGCAGAAAATAATGAGTGCCCCACTTTCGGAAGAACTTAGGCAGAAATACGGTATCAGAAGCATGCCAGTTAAAGAGGGTGATAAAGTTAAGGTAATGAGAGGAGACTTCAAGGGTACAGAGGGCAAAGTGGTGGAGGTAGACCTTAAGCGATACAGAATCCACGTTGAAGGAGTTACTCAAAAGAAGGTAGATGGAACAGAAGTCTTCTATCCGCTTCATCCATCCAACGTTGTTATTGTTGAACTGAATCTTGATGATGAGAGGAGAGAGAAGATAATTAATAGGAGGGCTTGAACATGGCGAGGAAAGGTGCGAAGAGGCACTTGAAGAGATTGAGTGCTCCTACTCAATGGTATATCGAGCGTAAGAGGTATAAGTGGGCTGTCAGGCCAAGACCGGGACCACACAGCATGAAAACGTCAATTCCGTTGCTCTACATAGTCAGGGATTATCTCGGCTATGCAAAGACGGCAAGGGAGGCCAGAAAGATTCTCAATGAAGGGAAGGTTCTGGTGGATGGCATCCCGAGGAGGGACTATAAGTTCCCGGTTGGTATCATGGATGTTATCTCAATCCCTGGGACCGGAGAACATTACAGAGTACTTCCAAACAGAATTGGAAAGCTGATACTCCACCCGATAACAGACAAAGAAGCTGGTCTCAAGCCACTCAGGATAAACAATAAGAGAATGGTGAAAGGGGGCAATCTGCAACTTAACTTCCATGATGGAACAAACTATCTCGTGAAGCTCAGCTCACTCACAGACGAGGCCAAAGACAAATTCAAAACAGCTTACACTATTCTCATGAGGGTTCCAGAAAAGGAGATTGTGGAGATAATTCCATTTGAAATTGGAGCACAGGTGTTTGTTACTCAGGGTAAAAACGTTGCAAGAATTGGCAAAGTTGTTGAAGTCAGGCAATTCCCGGGCGGCTGGCCAGATGTTGTTACAATTGAGGACAGTGAAGGGGAGCTCTTTGACACGCTGAAGGAATATGCCTTCGTCGTTGGTAAAGAGAAGCCAGAGATTTCACTTCCGTGAGGTGAGAAAAAATGAATAGAGAAGCAATTTTAGCTGATTGGGAAGCTCATCCAATGAGAAAACCAAGGATAGCCAAAGTTACAATTAACATTGGTGTTGGCGAGAGTGGTGAGCGTTTAACTAAGGCTGAGAAAATGCTTGAACAGCTTGTCAATCAGAAACCGATAAGAAGACGTGCAAAGCAGACTAACAAGGACTTTGGAATCAGAAGGGGGGAACCCATAGCGGTTAAAGTCACTCTCAGAGGAAAGAAAGCAGAGGAAATGCTGAAGCGTCTTTTGGCAGCTGTGGATAACAAACTTAAGGCAAGCAACTTTGATGAACATGGAAACTTCTGCTTCGGAATTCAGGAACATATTAACATTCCTGGTGTGGAATATGACCCTGAGATAGGAATATTTGGAATGGATGTCTGTGTGACCCTTGAGAGACCGGGATTTAGAGTGGCCAGGAGGAAAAAACAGAGGAAAAAGATACCTAACAAACACAAACTCACAAAAGAGGAAGGGATAGTTTTTGCCCAAGAAGAGTTTAATGCCGTCGTGGAGGGATTGTGATGGCTAAGGCTGATTACAACAAAAGAAAGCCAAGAAAGTTTGGTAAAGGTGCGAGAAGATGCATGCGCTGTGGTCAGTATGGACCAGTCATCAGAATCCATGGACTGATGCTATGTAGGCACTGCTTTAGAGAGATAGCTCCAAAGTTGGGTTTTAAGAAATACGAGTGAGGTGGGGAGGATGACTTTACTTGATCCATTGGCGAATGCGTTATCACATATATCCAACAGTGAGAAGGTTGGAAAAAAGGAAGTCTATTTAAAACCTGCATCTAAACTTATGGGGGAAGTTCTTAGAGTTATGCAGGAGAATGGTTATATTGGTGAGTTTGAGTTCATAGACGACGGAAGAGCTGGGATTTACAGAGTTCAGCTTATAGGAAAGATCAACAAAGCAGGGGCAATAAAACCAAGATTTCCGGTAAAAGCAGGGGAGTATGAGAACTGGGAGAAGAGGTTCCTTCCAGCGTTTGAATTTGGCATTCTAATAGTTTCGACATCACAAGGTGTTATGACTCACAAAGAGGCCAGAGAAAAGGGGATTGGTGGAAGGCTCATAGCATATGTCTACTGAGGTGAGAGAGATGCCGATTGACGCGTGGGTAAGGGAAGAAGTTGAAATTCCAGAAGGGGTCGAAGTTACAATTGAAGGAAATCTCGTTAAAGTTAAAGGGCCAAAGGGAGAGCTTGAGAGAGAGTTCAGATATCCCGGTGTTAGAATCTTTGAGGAGGACGGCAAAATTGTTGTCTTCAAAGAATTCCCGCGGAGAAAGGATATAGCCATAGCAAGAACCTTCAAAGCCCACATAGCCAATATGATTAAGGGGGTGACCGGAGGCTTCCAATACAAGCTTAAGGTACTTTACAGTCACTTCCCTGTAACGGTTAAAGTTCAGGGAGATGAAGTTCTCATAGAGAATTTCCTCGGTGAAAAGAATCCAAGAAGAGCTAAAATCCTTCCAGGAGTCACAGTAAAGGTCATGGGGCAGGAGATAATCGTTGAGAGCATTGATAAGGAGAAAGCAGGGCAAACAGCAGCTAATATAGAACAGGCTACACGGATAAACAAGTGGGATAGGAGAGTTTTCCAAGATGGAATTTACATTGTTGAGAAGGCGGGTAAACCAATAAAGTTCTAACTGTGAGGTGTGAGGAATGAATGAAAAAGCGAGACTCCTAAGAATAAGGGCAAATCTCAAGAGGAAGAAGCCGAAATTTTTGAGACAGGAATGGTGGCGCTTTCCAAAGTTCAAGAACAATCCAAAGTGGAGAAAACCGAAAGGAATTGACAGTAAAATGAGACTCAAGAAGAAAGGCAAGGCCAGATCACCGAGCATCGGCTGGAGCTCACCTAAAGCCGTCAGAGGACTTCATCCGAGTGGTTATGAAGAGGTTCTCGTCCACAACGTCAAGGAGCTTGAGGCAATCGATCCAACCAGACAGGTAGCAAGAATTGCAAGAACTGTTGGAAAGAAGAAGAGGGTTATGATAACTGAGAGAGCTAAAGAGTTGGGTATTAAAGTGCTTAACCCATTAAGGATAGAGGTGAGAAAATGACGACCCTTAAAATGCAGAAGAGGATTGCTGCTGAGCTACTCAAGTGCGGTGAGAACAGAATTTGGATTGATCCCGAGAGAATTGATGATGTGACCTCCGCTATCACAAGGGAAGACATAAGGAGACTCATAAACGATGGTGTTATAAAAAAGAAACCTATTAAGGGGCAGAGTTCTTACAGAGCTAAACTCAGGAAAGAAGCAAGAAAGAAGGGGCGTCATAGGGGGCCAGGAAGTAGAAAGGGCAAGAAGACAGCAAGAATGGGCAGGAAAGAAAAGTGGATGATGACGATAAGGGCTTTAAGGAAGGAGCTCAGAAAGCTTAAGGCTGAAAAGAAGATAGATGAACATACTTATAGGATGCTATACATCAGGGCCAAAGGTGGCCAGTTCAAGAACAAGAGACAGCTCTACCTCTTCATGGAAGAGAGGGAAATATTGAAGAAGTGAGGTGAGAATGATGGCACATGGACCAAGGTATAGGGTTCCATTCAGGAGGAGAAGGGAAGGTAAGACTAACTATCACAAGCGTTTGGCTTTACTTAAATCTGGCAAGCCCAGATTGGTTGTTAGAAAAACTCTCAATCACCACATAGCACAGATAGTAATTTACGATCCAAAAGGTGACAAAACCGTCGTTTCAGCTCATACGAGGGAGCTTATGAGAGACTTTGGATGGAAAGGTCACGGCGGAAATACACCGAGTGCTTATCTCCTTGGCTTACTCATTGGATACAAGGCTAAAAGAGCTGGTATCGAGGAAGCAATCCTTGACATAGGCCTGCACCCGCCAACAAAAGGCTCAAGCATATTCGCTATCCTCAAAGGTGCGGTTGATGCAGGCTTAAACGTTCCGCACAGCGAGGAGATTTATCCGGAGGACTACAGGATAAGCGGTGAGCATGTAGCAAACTACGCCAAGGCTCTCAAGGAAGAAAATGAAGAGCGTTACAGGAAACAGTTTGGCGGTTATTTAATTAAGGGACTTGAACCTGAAAAGCTCCCTGAGCACTTTGAAGAAGTTAAAGCGAGAATAATCAAAAAATTTGAGGAGGCGAGAGAATGAGTGATCCAAGGGAAATGGCTCAGAGGGTTTTGGAAGAGTGGGAACCCAAAACAAAGCTTGGTATGTTAGTCAAGGAAGGTCAGATAACTGATATTCACGAGATATTCAGAAAGGGTTATCAGATTAAAGAGCCTGAAATCGTTGATGTACTCCTTCCAGAGGTTAATCTCAGAGAGAATCAGGAGATACTTGATATAGCTCTGACCGTTAGAATGACTGATAGCGGTAGGAGGATTCGCTTTAGGGTTTTAGCTGCTGTCGGAAACAGAGATGGTTATGTTGGTCTTGGAATTGGACATGGAAGGGAAGTTGGTATTGCCATCAGGAAGGCCATAAACTACGCCAAGATGAACATTATTGAAATTAAGAGAGGATGTGGAAGCTGGGAGTGCAGATGCAGAAGGCCGCATTCAATACCCTTCGCGGTTGAGGGCAAAGAAGGGAGTGTGAAGGTCAAGCTCATGCCAGGGCCGAGAGGCCTTGGACTGGTTATAGGTGATGTTGGCAAGAAGATACTGGCATTGGCAGGTGTTAAGGACGTCTGGTCACAGACGCTTGGTGAAACAAGAACTACAGTCAACTTCGCTAAAGCAGTATTCGAAGCCCTCTACAATACAAATAAAGTTGCTGTACAGCCAGATATGGTCAAAAAATACGGCATTGTTGTTGGGAGAGAGATGTCGGCCAACTTTGAGCTGGAGTGAGGTGAGCAAAAAATGGCAAAAATCTCACTAATTAGAATTAGGGGAAGGGTTGGCGTCAAGAGACCGGTTAGGGATACCTTATCAATGCTCCGCCTTCATAAAGTCAACCACCTTGTTATAGTCGATGACAACCCAACATACAGGGGCATGATACAGAAAGTTAAGGATTACATAACTTGGGGTGAAATCAACGCTGAAACCTTAGCTAAGCTTATAAGGAAAAGGGGAAGATTAATAGGCAACAAAAAAGTTACAGAGGAATATGTTCAGGAGAAGCTTGGCATGAGCATTGAGGAGTTTGCGGAGAAAGTCATTAAAGGCGAGATGGAGCTCAGCGATCTGCCAAATCTCAAACCAGTGTTCAGACTTCACCCGCCAAAGGGAGGATTCAAAGGCAGCAAGAAGAGAACTTTCAAGGAAGGCGGTGCTCTTGGCTACAGGGGTGAATCAATAAACGAGCTCATTGAGAAGATGCTCTGAGGTGGGAGAGATGATTAGGAGAAAGAAAAAAGTGAGAAAGCTCCGCGGAAGTCACACTCACGGATGGGGCTGTAAGAAGAAGCACCGGGGTGGAGGCCACAAAGGTGGAAAAGGAATGGGTGGAACAGGGAAGAGGAAAAACACTAAATGGACATGGGTAATTAAGTATGCCCCTGACCATCTCGGTAAAAGAGGTTTTCACAGACCGAAAGCTGTTCAGTGGGTTCCGAACACTATAAATCTCAAGGACATTGAAGAGAACCTCGACGATTTCATGGCAATGGGCATTGCATATGAAGAGGGTGGAAGGATTATTGTCGACACGACACAGCTTGGTATTGACAAGGTCCTCGGTACAGGAAAACTCACAAAACCTTTGGTTATCAAGGCTCGCTATATATCTCCAAAAGCCCAAGAAAAGATAGCTGAAGCAGGGGGAGAGGCTTTATTTGCTTGACTCCTTCAAAATCTTTTATTTTACATTAAAAATCCACAAAGGTGTTGTGCATGGGGAAATTAAGGGACTTGACCTTTGCTATTGAGAGATGGTTTCCAGAAATTGAGAGACCTAAAAAACATGTGGCCCTTAAAGAGAAGTTTATATGGACGGGAGTTGTTCTCCTCCTGTATTTTGTACTTGCTGAAATTCCATTATACGGTGTTCCACCGAATGTGCAGGATTATTTTGCCACCTTGAGGTTTGTTCTTGCTGGTAGGAGTGGAACAGTTTTAACTCTTGGAATTGGTCCCCTTGTTACCGCGGGTATTATCATGCAGCTCTTGGTGGGTTCTGAAATTGTTAAGCTGGACATGTCAAATCCTGATGACAGAAGATTTTACCAGGCTGCTCAAAAGTTGTTTTCAGTGTTCATGTGTTTCTTTGAGGCGGCAATATATGTTTTTGCAGGGGCTTTCGGAAATCCGGTTACAAGCATAAAGGTGCTCTTGGTGCTACAACTTGCTCTCGGTGGAGTAGTCCTGATGATAATGGATGAGCTTGTCAGCAAATGGGGTATTGGGAGCGGTATTAGTCTTTTTATCGCAGCAGGTGTATCCCAACAGGTTATTGTAAAGTCATTAAATCCATTAACTACCTCAAAATATATTGATCCTGTTACAGGAAAACCTGCTATAATCGGTGCTGTTCCAGCTTTTATACAACATTTACTCCATGGAGACATTACAGGAGCACTTTATAGGGGTACAATGCCTGACATGATGGATCTAATGGCAACCATAGTTATCTTCCTCATCGTTGTGTATCTTGAGAGCATGCGTGTTGAAATACCCCTCAGCTATGGGAGGGTTACAGTTAGAGGAAGGTATCCAATCAGGTTCATGTACGTTAGTAACATTCCCATTATCCTTACATTTGCCCTCTATGCAAACGTACAGCTCTGGGCTAGGCTCCTTGAGAGAATTGGACATCCATGGCTCGGAACATTTGATCCTCAGACAGGTGCAGCTTTGAGCGGTTTTGTAACCTATGTTATTCCTCCGAGGGATATCTACCATGTAATGGCAGATCCAGTTAGAGCACTGATTTTTGCTCTGATGACAATATTCTGGGCTCTGATCTTTGGTTTCCTATGGGTTGACTTGACGGGACTGGATGCCAAGAGTATAGCAAGGCAACTACAGAGGGCTGGACTTCAAATACCGGGATTCAGAAGGGATCCAAGGATCCTTGAAAGGGTTCTCAACAGGTATATCCCATATGTCACCTTCTGGGGATCATTTACACTTGCAATAGTCGCAGTGCTGGCCGATTTCCTCGGAGCTCTTGGTACTGGAACAGGGATACTCCTTACTGTAGGTATCCTTTACAGATTCTATGAAGAGATAGCCAGAGAACAAGCAACAGAAATGTTCCCAGCATTGAGGAGATTCTTCAGCACTTAAATTCTTTTTATTTAAATCCCAATAAACCTTTTAAACCAAGCTTCTTTTATTATTGCGGAACTCTCATTTTAGGTGATCTCAAATGCCGTTTGTAGTCATCATAACCGGAATTCCGGGAGTAGGGAAAAGTACAATAACAAGATTAGCCCTTAAGAAAACGAGGGCAAAGTTTAGACTGGTTAATTTCGGAGATCTGATGTTTAATGAAGCACTCAGGTTGGGACTCGTGAAACACAGGGATGAAATGAGAAGACTTAGCTTTACAGTGCAAAAAACTCTCCAAATGGAAGTTGCCAGGAGGATAAGTGAGATTGCAAAAAAGGAACCAGTTCTGCTGGATACTCATGCAACAATTCGAACACCTGCTGGTTATCTTTTGGGATTCCCCAGAGAGGTTATTGAGGCAATAAATCCAAACTTCATTGTAATTATAGAGGCTACACCAAGCGAAATACTTGGCAGACGTCTGAGGGATCTAAAGAGAGACAGAGATGTTGAAACTGAAGAGCAAATAGAGAGACATCAGGATTTAAATAGGGCTGCTGCAATAAGTTATGCCATGCATTCCAATGCACTTATAAAGATAATTGAGAATCATGAAGATAAAGGTCTGCAAGAAGCTGTGAATGAACTGGTGAAAATACTTGATCTGGCGGTGAGTGAATATGCTTGAGGGAATATATGCATTTTTGGACAAAGTGTTTGGGCCAATGATAATGAATTACCACCCCCTTTGGGTGGTCACTGTCTCAGGAATAATCCTCGGTGCGTTCTTTACACTCCTAAATTATGTCCTCGTCGATCAGGAAAAAATGAAGAAGCTTCAAAAGATGAGTAAGGAATTTCAGAAAGAGTATAAAGCGGCTCAAGCTGCAAAGGATGAAAAGAAGATGAGAAAACTCCAGCAAAAGCAGATGGAACTTTTGAAACTCCAGAATGAGGTCATGAAAGATTCAATGCTCAAGCCGATGATATTTACACTCCCGATATTTTGGATATTTTTCGGTTGGCTGAGAAGATGGTATGTTGAAGTTGGCATCGTGAAAGCCCCGTTCAACTTTTTCCTCTTTGACTGGTTCCATAAGATGTATCATTCAGGACTTCCGCCGAGCGAGCTCGGCTACATCGGGTGGTATGTGCTGACTTCAATGGCAGTCGGCTACATCCTGAGGAAATTCCTTGATATGGCTTAGTTAAATTTAAAAATGGATTGCAAAAAGCTAAAGCAGGTGATGAGAATGAGGCCAATGTACAGGTCAAGATCATGGAGAAGAAAATACGTTAGAACCCCGGGAGGAAGAACGGTTATACACTTCGAAAGAAAAAAGCCTAAGGTCCCTCACTGTGCCCTCTGTGGGAGGCCACTCAACGGCTATCCGAGGGGCAGACCGAGTGAAATAAGAAAGCTCTCAAAGACTCAGAAGAGACCAGAGAGACCTTATCCAAACCTCTGTCCCAGCTGTATGAGGAAGGTCATAAAAGCTCAAATAAGGGCAGCTCTTTGAAGGGATTTCCATGCCAAAGAACTGCCTTGTAATAACTGTCAGCGGATTAGCAGGTTCAGGAACGACAACATTGTGCAGAAATTTGGCGAGATACTATGGATTTAAGCATATCTATGCTGGGTTGATCTTTCGTCAGATGGCCAAGGAAATGGGAATGACTCTCGAAGAATTCCAGAAATATGCTGAGCTTCATCCCGAAGTTGACAGAGAAGTCGACAGGAGACAGGTAGAGGCAGCCAGGGAGTGCAATGTCGTGATTGAAGGTCGATTAGCTGGTTGGATGGTTAGGAGGGCAGATTTAAAAATCTGGCTCGATGCTCCTATACGGGAGAGAGCTAAAAGAGTTGCCCGTAGAGAAGGTATAACTGTGGAAAAAGCCTTCATGGCAATAGCTGAGAGGGAGAAACAGAACAGAAAAAGATATTTAAACCTCTATGGTATTGACATAGATGATTTATCAATTTACGATTTGGTGATTGATACTTCAAAATGGGGTCCCGATGGGGTCTTTAGCATAGTAAAGGCCGCCATCGACCACCTGTACCCCGATGGCGACACGGGGGATAAAAACTAAGGAGGTGGAATGAAATGCCTGCAATTGAAGTTGGGAGACTCGCTGTTATTATAGCCGGAAGGAGGGCTGGAGAAAAGGTCGTCGTCGTTGACGTCATTGATAGAAACTTTGTCCTCGTTACCGGTGCAGGAATGAACAAAGTGAAGAGGAGAAGGATGAATATAAAGCATCTCGAACCCCTTCCAGAGAAGATCAGCATCGAGCGCGGTGCCGACGACGAGATTGTTAAAGCTGCTCTTGAACAGGCCGGAATTAGTCTTGAATGAAAGGGGGATTTTCCCCTTTTACTTCTCAATGCTTTTAACCCTATTCTTTCAAATCTTTCTGGTGGTTTTTATGAAAATCGCGTTGGTAACAGGTGCAACTGGTGGAATTGGAGGAATTCTTGTTATGGAGCTCATTGAGAGAGGTTATTATGTTATTGGTGTCGGAAGAAAGAGGGAAAAACTCCAGGAATTGAAATCTGATGGTAATTTTGACTATATCGTGGCTGACCTGAGTAAATCAGACAGCCCCAAGAGAATAGCTCACTTTTTATCTGATCTCGGTATCTCAACTCTTGAGCTGTTAATAAACAATGCTGGTTTCGCTATAAGAAAACCTCTACTTGAACATTCCGATGAAGAGCTTGAAAACATCTTCAGGGTGAATGCATTGGCACCTGTGGAGCTAACGCGTCATCTTCTGCCCTTCTTCCGTGAAGGTTCTACCGTGGTCTTCATAATCAGCGGCGTCGCCTTTATCAACGTTCCTGAGTTGCCATCATATTGTGCTGCTAAAGGTGCTCTTCATTATCTTGCGGTTAATCTGGAGACAGAGCTTAAGGAAAGGGGAGTCCATATTATGAAGGTATATCCAAAACAGGTTAAAACGAAATTCTGGGGTAAGAAAGTGCCAAAGGGATCAATAGAACCAGAGCGTGTTGTAGAAGCCCTTCTGAAAGGGCTTGAGAAAGGCAGGCGGGAGGTTTTCGTGCCGGGTTATCTTAAATTGATTACATACCTTCCTAACTGGCCAGTTTTCACGTATCGGTTCAGGTATTAAGGATAGAGGAAGTTATAAAACATGTTCTCGGGCAGATTGCCAAAACTGATACAGAGATCGAGATCATAGAAAAATCATCATGCTACTTCACAAAGAGTTAAAAACTGACACGTTGATGAATGTTTTAAAGCTGGGATTGAAGAATGAGTTCATGGAGATGGTAAATAATCCGTAGGTGATATTCATGGCGAGGGATGAAGTGAGGAGAATTCTTCCTGCTGACATAAAGCGAGAAGTCTTGGTTAAGGACGAGAAAGCTGAGACCAACCCGAAGTGGGGCTTTCCGCCGGAGAAGAGGCCGATGGAGATGCACATGCAGTTCGGCATAATCAACCTCGATAAACCGCCGGGACCAACGAGTCATGAGGTTGTTGCATGGGTTAAGAAGCTTTTTAACCTCAACAAGGCCGGTCACGGCGGAACCCTTGACCCCAAGGTCAGCGGTGTTCTACCGGTTGCACTTGAGAGAGCAACGAGGGTTGTTCAGGCCCTTTTGCCGGCCGGAAAAGAATACGTGGCTTTAATGCACCTTCATGGGGACGTTCCTGAGGACAAGATTCGGGCCGTTATGAGAGAGTTCCAGGGGGAGATAATCCAGAGGCCCCCCCTGAGAAGTGCTGTTAAGAGGCGCTTGAGGACGAGGAAGGTTTACTACATTGACATCCTTGAGATTGAAAGCAGGGATGTGCTCTTCCGCGTTGGCGTTGAGGCCGGAACCTACATCCGTTCACTCATTCACCACATCGGCTTAGCTTTGGGTGTTGGAGCGCACATGGCCGAGCTGAGGAGAACGAGAAGCGGACCATTTAGGGAGGACGAGACGCTGGTGACACTTCACGATCTGGTTGACTACTACCACTTCTGGAAGGAGGATGGAATCGAGGAGTACTTCAGAAAGGCAATACAGCCCATGGAGAGAGCGGTGGAGCACCTCCCCAAGGTGTGGATCAGGGATTCCGCCGTTGCTGCCGTAACCTACGGCGCCGATTTGGCCGTTCCCGGTATAGTCAAGCTCCACAAGGGCATCAAGGCCGGTGACCTTGTTGCTATAATGACCCTCAAGGATGAGCTCGTTGCTCTGGGAAAGGCGATGATGACGAGCGGTGAGATGCTCCAGAGGAGCAAAGGTATAGCAGTGGATGTAGATAAGGTCTTCATGCCGAGGGACTGGTATCCGAAACTCTGGTGACGAAAGACAAAGGGGCTCTGTTCCCTTATCTCTCTGCGAGTGCTCCAGCTTGTACCGGAGCTTTTGAGGTGGTATGCGGAGGAGAGGAAAGAAGCATTTTCTCTCTAAACTTTTTTATCGGAACAGTTTTTCTGGCAATCCTGTTCCACTATATCCTTTTGCTTTCACTGGAGGAAAGCTTTTTGTTTGCAGTCATCTCATCACTCCTCTATACATTTGCGCATGCCTCTTGGAAAAGACCCGATGAACGGCGGGGAGAGTTCCAATTTTTAAAATCTTCAATCATCGGGTATGTACTCTTTTTCTGATTTCGTTTGGGTTCGGAGTGTTTTTATTTGGGCTTATCCACGCGGTGTTCGCAAAACCGGGCACCTCTTTTGTCCCTCTCGCCAGGCGTTTTGTTCATAATCGGTGCGTCTGTGCTATTCTTCGTGGAAATACTACATGAGAGGGACAAGAAAACACCCGAAAAAGTTCTCTACTCTTGGCGAAACTTCCTCAAGGAACTTTCAACGTCCCTTCTCGTGTTCGCAATTGCATACTTCTCAGGAGTGAGTCTGGAAAAGAATGTTTCAATGGCGCTTTACGTTTTTGTTCTGGCCAGCTGGTACTATTCCATGATGGCTCACAAGTATGTGATATCTGAGCGGATACTCAAAATTAGAACAGCCATGAATTTTGTGGCAATTACCTCCGGCCTGCATCTGTTCGTAATTGACAACGTAGTTCTGAGTGTGCTGATCGGGGCACTTTTCGCGGTTGTGTCTGAAAAAGACTATAAGATAACACGAAAACTTGTGGTAATGGGATTGCTGGAGAGGAGGTACTCAGAAAGCGGAGCAGGGGGTTTGTTTTACGTAATTTCTTATGAATTTGGGGCGATGATAGCGTTGATGATGGTTACCGGAAATTGTAGTGTCTCTTCCCTCAGAGAATCCCTGTTAACGATGTTCAGACTGTTATACATATTTACGACGATTTTTCTCCCCTTTGGGACGTTTCTTGGATGGTTGAGGTTGAAAATTCATGGGAAAGGCTTTAGAAACGTTGATACGACTTTCTCTGCTTTTCTGTTTAACTTTCCAGATAAACACAAAACTGAAAAGTTGGTTTTGTTTGTAAGCGCAGTGCCAACACTTCTGATTATTAGGATATATTTCATTTTGCTTGAATGTTAAACTTTTCCCTTCTATTCTGCACTCAATAAGTGCTCGCCGAGCCAAACTATCGGGGGGCCTTTACTTTTATAAATTCCCCTTCGTATCTTTGACCATGAGCCACTACTACTCCGAAGAGCCAAACGTTCCGCTGAAGACCAAAACGATAGAGGTTTGCCTCAGGAGTTGCTGCTTCAAGTTCATCACAGCGAGCGGTGTTTTCTCCTTTGGGAGACTGGACAGAGGAACCAAACTGCTTATTGAGAACATGATACTCGATAAAAACTGGCGTGTCCTTGATCTGGGTTGCGGCTACGGGGCGATTGGGATAGTTGCCTCGCGCTTCGTAGACTACGTCGTGATGACCGACGTGAATAGACGGGCAGTAAGCATGGCGAGGAAAAACTTAAAAATCAACGGTGTTAAAAACGCAGAGGTGAGATGGGGAAGCCTCTATGAACCTGTAAAGGGCGAGAAGTTCCATAGCATAATAACAAATCCCCCAGTGCATGCGGGTAAGGAAACGTTAAGGGAAATAGTTATAAATGCTCCCAGGCATCTTCACGATGAAGGCCTGCTTCAACTCGTGATTAAGACGAAGCAGGGCGCAAAATATATTAAGGGTTTAATGGAGGAGAACTTCGCCGAAGTGAGAGAGCTGGCGAAGGGGTCTGGCTATAGAATATATGCCGGGATCGCCTAGCCTGGGATGGCGCGGGCCTTGAGAGCCCGTGGGCGTCCTGCCCACCGGGGTTCAAATCCCCGTCCCGGCGCCAAAAATCCTTGTAGAGGATTTGGAGGTGTATTTATAATGACGGACAATTTCAGACATATAGTGCGTGTAGCGGGTGTTGATTTAAACGGAAATAAGCAGCTTAGATGGGCGCTCACAGGAATCAGGGGGATAGGAATAAACTTTGCAACAATGATCTGCAGGGTTGCAGGAATCAATCCCTACATGAAAGCAGGATATCTCACAAATGAGCAGGTTAAAGAGATAGAGAAAATTCTTGAGAACCCAGTTAAACATGGAATTCCCTCTTGGGCTGTTAACAGGCCAAAGGACTATGAAAGTGGACTTGATAAGCATCTCATCACAGCAAAGCTCGTTATGGCATGGCGTGAGGATGTTAACAGACTCAGGCGTATAAGAGCGTATAGAGGAATCAGACACGAGCTTGGATTGCCTTTAAGAGGACAGAGAACAAGATCAAACTTCAGGCATGGTGCGACTATAGGTGTGAGTAGAAGGAAGAAGTGAGGTGGTTTAAATGGGAGACCCCAAGCGACAAAGAAAGAAATATGAAACTCCATCTCATCCTTGGATTAAGGAAAGGCTTGACAGTGAAAGAGTCCTGATGAAAAAATACGCACTCAAAAACAAGAAAGAGCTTTGGAAACATGAGACCCAGCTCAAGGAATTCAGGAGAAGGGCCAGAAGACTGTTGGCAGCAAGAGGAAAGCAGGCTGAGATTGAGAGACAACAGCTACTTCAGAGGCTGACCAGGCTTGGTCTTCTTCCTGAAGGTGCGGCTCTCGATGATGTCCTTTCTCTGACCTTGGAGGATATTCTCGAAAGGAGACTTCAGACAATGGTCTTCAAGAGAGGTTTGGCCAGAACGATTAGACAGGCAAGGCAGTTAATTGTTCACGGGCATATAGAAGTATCCGGCCAGATCATAAGATCTCCCAGCTATCTCGTTCTAAAGGAAGAGGAGGCTGGAATAACCTATGCACGGAATTCACCATTCACAAAAGAGAGCCATCCTGAAAGAATTGTTATTGAACAGGCTAAAGGTGAGGCACAATGAGTGAGGAAACTCAAATTAGTCTTAAGAAGAAGGAGAAATGGGGAGTAGCTCATATATACTCTTCCTACAACAACACTATCATCCATATCACTGACCTCACGGGAGCAGAGACCATCTCAAGATGGAGTGGTGGTATGGTGGTTAAAGCTGATAGGGATGAACCTTCTCCATATGCCGCCATGATTGCAGCAAAAAGAGCCGCCGAAGAGGCAATGGAAAAAGGATTTGTGGGGGTTCATATCAAGGTTCGCGCTCCTGGTGGGAGTAAAAGCAAATCTCCAGGGCCGGGTGCACAAGCAGCCATCAGAGCTCTTGCCAGGGCTGGTCTCAGAATAGGCCGTGTCGAGGATGTCACTCCGATCCCCCATGATGGAACAAGACCGAAGGGCGGTAGAAGAGGTAGAAGAGTTTGATTTATTTTATAACTTCTTTTTTTGGTGAGAAAAATGGGCGTTGAGATTAAAATTCTTGAAAAAAGGGAAGACTCGATTCGTTTTATCCTTGGGGGAGTTAGTCATACTTTTGCAAATGCTCTCAGGAGGGCTATAATAGGGGAAGTTCCGACTTTTGCTGTGGATGAGGTTGAATTCTTTGAAAATGATTCAGCTCTCTTTGATGAAGTTCTCGCTCACAGACTTGCAATGATACCATTAACCACTCCAGCAGACAGGTTTGAACTTGATGCCCTTGATCTTGATGATTACGTTGTAACCTTAAGCCTTGAGTTTGAGGGACCGGGGATGGCCTATTCGGGGGATTTAAAAAGTGATGATCCTGATGTAAAGCCTGCTAATCCAAATGTTCCAATAGTTAAATTGGCTGAAGGACAGAAAGTTACTCTTAATGCCTATGCTAAGCTTGGGAGAGGAAAAGACCATGCAAAATGGCAACCTGGATTTGCATATTACAAGTATCTAACGAAGATACATGTTAGCAAACAGATTTCAGAATGGAAGAGAATCAAAGAACTTGCTGTGAAGAGAAAATTGCCAGTTGAGGAAAATGAACGAGAACTTATTATAACGACATACAAGACCTTTTACCTACCAAGAGAATTTGATCAGTATGTTGGAGAATTAATAACAGAGGAGATATTGCCACATATCTTTGTCTTCACAGTTGAAAGCAACGGAGAACTCTCCGTTGAGGAAATGGTGGCCATAGCGCTTAAAATCCTCATGAGGAAGAGCGATAGATTTATAAACGAGCTCCATAAATTAGCCGAGTGACGCGGGGGTTGCCGAGCCTGGTCAAAGGCGCGGGATTTAGGGTCCCGTCCCGTAGGGGTTCGCGGGTTCAAATCCCGTCCCCCGCATCATCAAGATCACCCCCGTCCCTCGGTGCGAGAAATTTAGGAGGAATTATCATGAAGAGGACAGGTCCAACTGATATTAATTTGAGAAGGCTCATTCGATATCTAAGAAAGAAGTCAAATGAAGAAGGAGTAAAGATATGGAAAGATATAGCTTGGCGCTTGGAAAGACCAAGGAGACAAAGAGCTGAGGTAAATATAAGCAGAATAAACAGATATACCAAAGAGAATGACATAGTAATTGTTCCGGGAAGCGTCTTGGGTGCAGGAAAGCTTGAGCATAAGGTTACAGTTGCTGCATGGAAGTTCAGCGAAAAAGCTAAGGAGAAGATAATGGAAGCTGGTGGTGAGGCGATAACAATTGAAGAGCTCATTGAGAGGAATCCCAAGGGTAGTGGAGTAATTATAATGGAGTGATGAGCTATGAGAATAATTAACGCTGAGGGTTTAATCCTTGGAAGACTTGCATCGAAAGTTGCCAAGATGCTTCTTGAAGGTGAGGAAATTATTATAGTAAATGCCGACAAAGCTATCATCACAGGAAACAGAGAGGACATTTTTGCAAAATTCAAACAGAGAACTGGTCTCAGAACAAGAACAAATCCAAGAAGGGGACCATTTTATCCAAGGAGAAGTGATGAGATAGTCAGGAGAACAATAAGAGGGATGCTTCCATGGAAAACCAATAAAGGAAGGAGAGCATTTAAAAAGCTCAGGGTTTATGCCGGAATTCCGAAGGAATTTGAGGGAAAAGATTTTGAAACTATAATGGAAGCTCACATGTCAAGGCTGGCAACTCCGAAGTATGTCACTGTTGGGGAAGTTGCCAAGTTTCTCGGTGGAAAGTTCTGAGATCCGAGGTGATAGGAATGAAGGTTATTCAGACATCTGGAAAGAGAAAAACAGCTGTTGCGAGAGCCACAATAAGGGAGGGTAAAGGCAGGATTAGGATTAACCACAAGCCGGTTGAGATAATTGAACCAGAAATGATAAGATTTACAATCATGGAGCCACTTATATTAGCTGGTGAAGAGGTCGTCAGTAAAGTTGATATAGATGTCAAAGTCGAAGGAGGAGGGATTATGGGGCAAGCAGAGGCAGCGAGAGTAGCTATAGCAAGGGCTCTTATTGAGTGGACAAATGATATGAATCTCAAAGATAAATTCATAAAGTACGACAGGACAATGCTCGTTGGAGATTCGAGGAGAACAGAGCCACATAAGCCAAACAGGTCAACAAAAGGTCCAAGAGCCAAAAGACAGAAGTCATACCGTTGATACTTTCGTTTAATTTCCTTTGAAAGTTTGAGAAGGTGATCTGGGTGATAGTACCCGTAAGATGTTTCACATGTGGGAAGGTCATTGGAGACAAGTATTATATCTTTAAAGAGAGGGTTAAGCAAGGGGAAGATCCTGAAAAAGTCCTTGATGATCTTGGGGTTGAGAGATACTGCTGTAGGAGAACACTCCTCAGTCATGTTGAGCTGATTGATGACATAATGAAGTACAGGGTATATTAAAAACCACATTTCTGGGGGGCCGTGGGGTAGCTTGGCCTATCCTCCCGGCTTGGGGTGCCGGAGACCCGGGTTCAAATCCCGGCGGCCCCACCATAATACTGTATGGGTTGGGCTGAAATGGGTGGTGAGCATGTTCAGATATACAAGATTTGAGAAAGCGAGAATTGTAGGAGCAAGGGCGTTGCAAATAGCAATGGGAGCGCCAGTGCTTATAGAGGTTCCAGAGGGCATAACTCCTCTGGATGCTGCTATGCTCGAATTTGAGAAGGGCGTTGTGCCGATCACGGTAATAAGACCGAGTTGATGACCAATGACAATAATAGAGAATGTAATAGGAAGGGTTACTGTCCTCAAAGGAGGTAAATATTCCATCGAAGTCGATGTGATAACCAGCTCTGGCTTTGGGAGATTTGCTGCTCCTATCGATAGAGACCCTTCACTGTACATTGCAGAGGCACATAGGGCAGTAAGTGAGGTCGACGAGATTATAGGTCCTGAATTAATAGGTTTTGATGCTCAAGAGCAGGAGATTATTGATAGCTATCTATGGGAGATCGACGGCACTGAGGATCTGAGCCACATAGGTGCAAACACGGCATTAGCAGTATCCGTTGCTGTGGCAAAAGCTGCTGCAAGTGTTAAAAAATTACCTCTCTACAGCTACATCGGTGGCACATTCACAACTGAGCTCCCAGTTCCCATAATGAGCATAATTCAGGATGAAGTTTTTGATTATTACCTGATGGTTAGGGATTTGATGGAGATAACGGACATAGTCGATGCCCTCGTGAAAGTGGAAGAATACGCTGAAAATAGAACAGTCAAAGCCTTATCTGAGGCATCAGAAAAAGCAAGTGATGAACTTGGCCTTGAAATTGCCATTGGGGTAATTCAAAAAAAGCCCCTTGAAATGGAGGAAGTGCTCAATCTGGTTGAAGACAATAATATTGCATATATAAAGCCAATAGGAAACGAGGAGCTTTTCCTTGAGTTGATTGCTGGAACTCATGGTGTTTTCATAGATGGTGAGTACCTGTTTAAAAAGAAGGACATATTAGACAGGCGCTACTATAATGCCCTTTCCATAAAACCCATAAACCTAGGGACGCTCACTGACTTATATAATCTTGTGAACGATGCCAAATCGGAGAGAATAACTCCGATTTTGGCAGAGACCATGTTTGAATCTGCAGATGGGGCTCTGCCTCATTTGGCTGTGGGGCTTAACTGCCCTGCTTTAATGCTCCACAGGGATTCACTTACCAAGATAAATGAACTGATTAGAATCGCTGAAGATTTAGGCGAAAGGGGTAGGATAATAACATTTGAGGGGTGAAGAAAATGGAAGAGTATTTGGTTCCACTCGATCAGTACTTGGCAGCTGGAATACACATAGGAACCCAGCAGAAGACAAAGGACATGAAAAAGTTCATCTATCGGGTTAGGCAGGATGGATTATATGTTCTTGATGTCAGGAAAACTGATGAGAGACTTCGTACAGCAGGAAAATTCTTGGCAAAGTTTGACCCACAGAGCATACTCGCTGTAAGTGTTAGACTCTATGGTCAAAAGCCTGTTAAGAAGTTCGGTGAGGTCACAGGTGCGAAGGCAATACCTGGGAGATTCCTTCCAGGAACCATGACGAATCCGGCAGTCAAGAACTTCATGGAGCCTGATGTGCTCATAGTCACCGATCCAAGGGCTGACCATCAGGCACTTAAAGAAGCTGTTGAAATAGGCATACCTATAGTGGCTCTTGTAGATACGGAGAACTTCCTCAGCTACGTCGATGTTGCCATTCCAACAAACAACAAGGGTAGAAAGGCCCTCGCACTTATATATTGGATACTTGCGAGGGAAATACTCTACAACAGAAAAGAAATTGAGAGCAGAGGGGACTTTAAAATACCAGTTGAAGACTTTGAAATGAGAATCATAAGAACCTGAGCTACCGAAACCTTTTTAATTTTCCTAAGTGGGCTTATTCATGAGCGGGGGTGCCCGAGCCTGGCCAAAGGGGGCGGACTTAAGATCCGCTGCCGCAGGGCTGCGCGGGTTCGAATCCCGTCCCCCGCACCATTCAAGATCATGAGGTGATTCACATGGCGAGATTTCCCGAAGCTGAGGCAAGAATATTTAAAAAGTACATATGCATGAGGTGTGGTGCCACCAACCCATGGAAAGCTAAGAAGTGTCGAAAATGTGGCTACAAAGGTCTCAGGCCAAAGGCAAAAGAGCCAAGAGGCGGAATGGGCCGCTGATGGCTCATTCTTCCAATTTCTCTATTGTATTTCTAAGAAACTCAAGACCTTCTTGGAATAATTCCCTGCCTTTTTTTGTGAGTTTGTAGTACTTTCTTGAGGGTTTTCCTGTCTCACTCTCCTGCCATTCGGCTGTTACATATCCATCTTTTTCAAGCTTGTAAAGAACAACATAGGAACTTACTGTTGCAGGTTCGAATCCAAATTTGTCTTTTATCTTTTCCTTAAGTTCATAGGCATACATCGGTCTCTCTCTTAGGAGGTTCAGTATGTATATCCATAAAACTTCTTTGGTTAGCTTATCCCTAAGCCTTCCTATTGGATCTGACATCATTATCACCGCTGAGCTTTATATCTTGCAAATATTTTCATGACATGAAATTTAAATATTTTGGAGGGTAAAATATTTATTCCCATAATCCAATTCTTTGTGGTGATATATCATGGCAACGTTAGATATGAATGCAATGCTTGGAGATGTAGGAGTTGGTGGAATAGCTGGTTTTGTGACTGGGTTTGCATTGAAAAAGCTGATGAAATTAGCGATGGCTTTAATTGGAGCTTATATCCTAAGTCTCTTCTGGCTTCAGCAGAAGGGAGTGATAACAATCAACACTGATAAGCTCTTTAATCTTGCAGGAAGCATGACGACCCAAATAACCACCCTCGGCGAGAAGGTTCTCGGAATACTGCCGGGAACAGGCGCTTTTGTAGCAGGTTTCTACTTAGGCTTCCATAAAGGTTAAATTTAAATCTTCCTTCCTCCTTACCATCTCCTATGAGCTATGAAAGGAAACTGATAATAAAACATTCCTTTGCCTCTGTAATTGCATTGGCAGTTTTCGGAAGCACGCGCTTTATCTATAGTGTCGTGGTTTCACGAAAATATGGCGTTGGAGCTCTTGGTTCTGCTAATTCACTTATTTCTCAGGCTTTCCTTCTTGCAATCCCTCTAAGCTTCTTTGCAGTTGCTCTGGGGAAATATTCTTCGGAATTCTTAGGAAGAGGTGATGCTGAAAAGATTAAATCGATAGCTTCAATTTCATTCCTTTTTCCTTTTCTCGGATTGTTTCTTGTACCTCTGAATATCTATATGGGTTTGATATCGGTTTTTAGAGCCCTCCAGCTTACAGTAAGGAACTTTTTCTATGGAGTACACCGAGGAGAAATCTATGCTTATGTTGTTATACTGGGCTTTGTAGCGTTTTTGGTTGGCTTTATGGTAGCTAATGTTTATCTGCCATACATCCTGTTCCTTGGACTGATTTCAATAGTCACTTTTGGATATCTGATTAAGAAGCGTCTCATTGGAAAGCCAGCTGTGAATGATATCAAACTTCTGACATCGTACTCCTTCTTTGCATTCCTTGGGACTCTTTCGGGAGTCTTTTTAATTCAGGGGCCCTATTTCCTTAGTGAAAAATTTGGAAGTGCAGAAATAGCCGGCAGAGTCTCGGCTTCTCTCTCCGCAGCATTTCTTCTGACGTATCTCCCCCAGATTCTACAGTCTGCAATAATGCCTCTATATTCCTACAAATATGGCCAAAATAAGATGGAATATGTTAAAAACCTGTCTGAACTGCTAACAGAATCGCTGATCCTGATAACAGCTGTCATAGTATTCTCACTGTTACTGTTCGGAAGAGAATTGCTCTCATTTTTTTTCGGATTCTCTTTAGGTGAGGAATTTTATATAGCACTCATTGCAGTTGAGATATACATCGCATACAATCCGAGCATTGTAGCCCTAAATTCCACAAAATATGTTAAAATAGGTAGTTTGATAGCACTGGCAGGTGCAGTAGTTTCGCTTGTTTCTTGGACTTTTTTAATACCGCTTTTTGGGGAGTATGGGACTATGATCGCCCTCTTTCTTGGTTATCTTACAATCCTTCTGGAAACTGCATACATTTCTATGAAGAAACTTGGGGTGCCTCCTTCAGTTTATAAACCCCTTCTCGTGGCTGTGGTCTTTCAGAGCTTTGTTTTCATTTCAAAAATTGCCCTCGTTGCTGGATTTATCATCTTTTTGTTGTTTTCAAAAAGAAAAATCCGAAAGTTTCTTAGTTTTATTAAGTTCTTCCATGGTAGAGGATCCTAATGAGCTCTGAGGGGAGTCTCTCTTTCTTTATTCTCTCCTCTATAATCCTTTTGTCATAGTCAACCTCTATGAACTTTGTGTGAAGGGTATCTACATCTATGAGTGCGAATGTCGCTTTATGTCCCTTTCCCTGGGGAAATCCTACGCTGCCCGGACAGATAACCCTTCCGTACCTCGTCATCGCGTTTACAGGATACTTCGGAGACGAAACCAGCAAAATTTCATGATCCTTCACAGGTCGCATTATTGATTCATAGTAGGAGGTTGGTTGTTCCGGTAGTATTTTTCCCTCAAAAGGGTTCAACGGACTACCATAAACTCCAAATATGCTGTTCTTGCCAATTTTATCTACGAGGTATATCAGAGTATCTCTAATGAATTCCCTGCCTTCGTGACCGAGCTTGTTCCAAGTATATTTTAATGCTGTTTTGATATATTCTGGGACGTTCAGACTCTCGATATAATCTGAGTCCTCTGAGTTCATAACAATGACTTGATCGTACTCTCCACGGATAATTTTTACCTCGCTATTTTTAATCAGACTTTTGAGACTTCTTACAATTTCATTCGGATAGGGGAATATTCCTATGATATTTCCCATGATGTAATATTTTTCTATTGTGTATCCCTCTTCTTTGAATTTTTCGATTTCTTCAAAAGCCTTTATCAATGCAGGAAAATTCCCATTTATATTAGCTAAGGCTGCGATATATGCCATTCTCTCACCTCCATTTCTGGTGAGAAGAATTAGTACTCTCATTTTTAATAACATTTGGTAATTTTATAAATTTTTCGCAGAATCCATACTGCAAAAGTGGTTTGCTGATAGAAGTGAAAATACTCCAAAACTTGTCTGGCGGACCGGCGGGGATTCGAACCCCGGACCTGCGGCTTAGGAGGCCGCCGCCCTGTCCTGGCTAGGCTACCGGTCCACTGCCCGCTATTCCCTGAAAGAGAAGGATATTTAAACTTTACGGTAGAGATATGTATGGTGATGATTTTGGTTGATGAGCTTGATAGAAAAATTTTATCACTATTACAAAAGGATGCAAGGCTTTCTTATAGAGAAGTTGCGAAGGAACTTAAGGTTGCTGTGGGCACGGTATATAATCGTCTCAAAAGAATGGAAGAAAAGGGCATCATACTTGGCTTCACCCCAAAACTTAATTATGAAAAACTTGGATATGAACTGACTGCGATAATAGGTATAAAAGCCCAAGGGAAGAAAATCATACAAATAGAACAGGAAATAGCAAAAAATGAGCATGTGTTATGTGTATATGATGTAACCGGAGAATACGATATTATTGCAGTAGCCAAGTTCAAAGGAAGGGAAGATATGAATAGATTTGTCAAATGGTTACTATCTATTGATGGTGTGGAAAAAACTAATACTCATGTCGCCATGGATATCGTCAAGGAGGACTTAGAGTTACCCCTTTAGTTTATTATCGTGTTATAATAAAAACTTCTTTCATAAATCGTTTTGTAAAATGCTCTATAGATTCTGCAGGCAATTTTACTTCTTTTCCATTCACTTTGCCTTTGAAAATAAATGGGCTGGTTATTTTTAATTCAGAAAATGCTGTGTCCTCTGTTGTTTCATTTAACACTTTTTTAAATTCATCCGCACTTGCTTTAATAATAACTCCCTGAACTCTAATCTCTTCTCCACATTCTTCAGCCGGGCAATAGAACTTAAATGGGAGCCCAACTTCAGCATCAACTAAGATACTGATTCCTTGAACATTATAAATTATAAAAGCAGGGATTTGCATCACTTCCCGATTTTTACAAGTACCTCGACTGGAATGTCATATTCTTTCTTGAGATGATCAAGAACATTGCCTACACTTATCAGGAAAAACATCCCCACCGGAACAGCTCCAGCTTGATGACACATCTCTACCAGAGCTTTTTGTGTTTCTCCACTCCTTATAACGTCATCGACGATGAGGACCCTTTCCCCTTTCTTAAGTGCCCAGTGCGGCAAATAAAGTGTAGTCACGCTTCCAGAGGCACTTGGGACATAGCTAACTTCGTAGAACTTCTCAACACCGACCTCTTTCTTCTTCTTAGCATAGACAACATCCACATTTAGTTCTTTTGCTATGTGGACTCCTAAGGGGATTCCATCTGTTGCTGCTGTAAGAATTTTGGTGACGTTTCTGTCCATGTATTTTGATGCTACTTCCTCAGCAATTAAGCTCATCAAAGGTGTGTCACTTAGAACCATCATGTTATCAAAAAATCCCCTATCATCAAATTTTATTCTCTTCTTAACCTCTTCCTCCAGGTTTACATAAGGCGATAATATTTTTATGAGGCTTTTAGTTCTTTCCGAACTTGGGAGTACTTTCCCTCTGACATACCTGTTTAATACTGTTATTGGGAGATTTGTTATCTTTGAGAGTTCCTCATATGTGTATGATTTTTTTAAAATTCTCAGTATTGTGACAAGCCTTAATTTTTCCTGCACTGCTTTTATTTGACTCATATTTTCACCTCCAAGTAACCAAAATTAACAAGAAAATGTATAAATAGGTTTCGGTCTTATAGAGTTTGAGTGCCCTTTAACTTCCGTCTGTGTTCCTCAATTACATCCATAAAATACTCTCTGACGAATTTTTCATCTATAGCATCTCCATCTGGATGATTTATTCCCGGACAGAATTTGTCATCCCTTATATAAACCTTCAGGAGGGGACCGTGCCTTATGAGAATGAAGGGGTAGAGTTTACATGCCCGCGGTCTGTGGGGGTATATTTTACATCTATTGTTTTCATCCAGAAATATGCAGGCATCATCAAATGGTCTCTTTTTGAGTGCATATCCAAGAAACTTATCTCCCCTATAGAACATTTTTTCATAATCCACAAATTCCCAAACATTGTATCCCAAGTCTTCTATAAGGGCTATGTCTTCATCCCGTAGAGGGATATCAAGCTCTATGCAACACTTTCCACAGTTTTCGATGCACTTAAATTTAAAAGAAGAATCAGTTTTGAGCTCCAGAGTTTCTATGTTTATAACGGCTACCAGCCTTTTTTCCAACCAGCTACCCCCTAACTCCCGTAGGAGCTGGCTATAAGGGTTTCTGTCATTTCTATCTCTTTTATTTTTCTTAGTATCTTATCATGGAATTCATCGAGTTCTTTTATGTTTTCTACTTCAATCCTTGCCACAATGTCATATTCCCCGTATAATCTATAAATTTCCTTGACCTTTGATACATTTTTGAGTTTATTGAAGACCTTTTCTTCATTGCCCGGTTTCACAACTATGAGGACAAAAACTTCCATCATATCACATACCACCTAAATTAAATCCCCTTGCAAGTTTAGAAAGTTTTCTCTTATCCATGCTTTTAAAGAATTTTTTCATTTGGTTATACTGGTTCAGAAGTTCTTTCACATCCCTCGTGCTTGTTCCTGAGCCCCTTGCTATCCTTTTTATGCGTGAGTAGTTTATAATCTCGGGATGTTCCAGTTCTTCCTTTGTCATAGAATCCATTATTATCCTGAATTTTTTCAATCTTTCCTCACTAACCCTCACAGCGTCATCAGGCAGAGAATAACCCAGTCCGGGTATCATCTGGAGAATCTGTTTTAGAGGACCCATCTTGCTCATGGCCTCAAGCTGTGCATACATATCCTTCAGATTGAACTTTCCTTTGAGGAATTTTTCAACATCTTCCTCCTTTATCTCCTGTTGTTTGCTGAGCTCTTCAAATTTTTCAAGTAATCCTTCTATATCCCCCATTCCGAGCAGTCTTGAGACAAATCTCTTTGGGTCAAAGGGTTCCAGATCATCTATTTTTTCCCCTGTCCCTATGAACTTTATTGGAGCTCCTGTAGCTGCAACCGCCGATAGAGCTCCTCCTCCTTTGGCTGAGCCATCGAGTTTGGTCACGATTATCGAACCTAAGGGTGTTGCCTCCTTAAAGGCCAGAGCCTGATGATATGCCTGTTGACCAATTGTTCCATCTATAACTAAGATTACCTCATTGGGATTTATGACAGCACTTATTTCCTTCATCTCTTTCAGCAGGCCCTTTTCCTCTTTGTGTCTTCCAGCGGAATCAACGATGATTATATCGACACCTTTCTTCCTGAAATAATCCACGCCTTCTCTGGCAAGTTTTACTGCATTTTTCTCATCTGGATTACCGAATACCTCTATACCAAAAGGTTCAACGAGTTGTTTTAATTGTTGGTATGCACCCGGACGCCATGTGTCAGAGCACACAAGACCGACTTTATAACCTTTTTTCTGGAAATATCTGGCCAGCTTTGCTATGCTTGTTGTCTTACCCGAACCCTGGATACCCACTGCTAATAGAATAGTGGGCTTTTCTCTTATCTCAATGGGTTTGGCCTCTCTTCCGAGAAAGCTTGTGAGCTCCTCATAGACGATTTTTATTATGTGCTCTTTTCTTGAAACGCCTGCAGGAGGTTTTTCTTCCAATGCCCTTTTTTCAATCTTCTTAGTCAATTGGAGAACAAGACGCACATTAACATCAGCTTGAATGAGAGCCCTCTGGATATCTCTTACTATTTCTTTAACAAGTGCTTCATCAACAGTATTTGAACGGGCTAACTTTCTCAGGGCATTATTCAATGCTTTTCCAAGGTTTTCTAAAGCCATTCTCACTCACCATAAGAGACAAAGCTTCAAAGTTTATAATTCTTAGGCTCTATGTTCCACATTATCTCCCTAAAATTATGTAGCGAGGTACTCTTCCAGAGAGCTTAAAAACAAACAGATCCAGATACCTCTGGTGATCTGGATGAAGGTTCACTATGAATGTTTATCCTGTATAGTAAATCAATCACAGAAGGTTGTGGAGCTGAGTACAGAGGATGTGGAGAAAAGGAAAGCGGCAATGATAAAGGCTGCAAAATTCTTGGGAGAACATTTTGATTATAATGCTATTCCTGCTATTCTTGGAAGTCAAGTTTTCTTAATGCTGTATGATTATCTTGGGAATAACGATCCATTTGAAGGATACAAAACGAGATCAAATCTCCTTGCAAAATCTCTCGTTGAAGACCTCAAGAAAAAGCTGGATATTGAGTTAGAATCTGCCCTAAAGTTATCAATTGCGGGAAATGTCATAGATTTTGCTGTGGGGTATAATCCCGAGAAAATTGAGGAGGACATCATGAAAATGGTCGATGAGGAGCTCTATGTTGATAAAAGTATGGAGCTCTTTGAAAGTCTTAAAAAAGCTAAAACACTGCTCTATCTTACGGACAACTGCGGTGAGGTGTATTTTGACAGACTGTTCCTTGAGACCATCAAGGATGAGTTTCCTGAACTCAAAATTTATATTGCTGCCAAGGAGGGGCCGATAATCAACGATGCCACCGTAAAGGATCTTTTGAGGGCAGATTTTGATGAGCTGGGTGAAGTGATTTCCACAGGTAGCAGAATTGTGGGGGTTCCTCCGCAGGGTCTAAGCCCAACATTCTTGAGAGTATTTAGAGAGGTGGATGTTATAATAGCAAAAGGACAGGGCAACTTTGAGACTCTGAGTGAATTTGGGGATAAGAGGGTATTCTATCTCCTTAAAGCAAAGTGTCCTCCAATAGCCAGGGAGTTAGAAGTGCCCAGGGGGGCAATGGTCTGCACTCGGCATTGAATTCGACAATCAACGATATTATTTTTAACGAAAAACGATTAGAAAGGTTTTTATATCACTATGTAGTATATACTTATGGTGATACCTATGGCAACGATAGTTAAAAAGGATATTAACAAATTTGTTAGGGAATTGAAGATGCATTATAATGATGTTTGGAAGATTCCCAAGAGCGAATACCTTAAAAAACCTGATTTTGTTGTTGTAGACCCAAAATCTGGCAAAAAAATAAAAGTAAGCTATGTCTCTCTCGATGATGGAGAGATAATTAGCGTTGTGTATGACGACCTAAGTTGATTTCGTTTTTTGTCTAATTGATTCTCAACATATTTCTAATTTTCAAAAACTATTGAAAATTATTAAATACCTTTAATCCTACAAAGATAATGGTGGGAATATGAATAATATTGATATTTATCATGAAGTTCTTGATTTAGCTTCTCAAATAAGGGATAGATATCTTAGGGCAATAACCTATGCGAGAGTAGGGTATTATCTCTATAAATCCGGTTCAGAAACCTATAAAGAGGCATTTAAGTTATCCCTTGATGTTGTTAGTAAAATAGATAATCCTCTGAGAGCTGTTATGGCTTTAATTGAAATTGGGAGTTATATCCAAAAGTGTAATCTAAAAAAAGCTGCTATGAGGATTTTTTACCAAGCCCATGAAGTGATTAAGGAATTTCCCCAGCCTTTACATGATGAAATGCTGGAAACACTGGTCATGAGATTAATCGAACTTAGACTATTGGATGATGCTCTTTTCTATGCCAGGAATATAAGAGATGACGTAAAGAGAAATGATGCGCTACTTAAAATTCTTAAAGCATATTTAAAGGAAGAGAACATGAAGAGGGCATATATCACTGTTAAATATATTCACGGAGAACCCTGGCATTCAATAGCGGCAATTGAGACACTTAAAGTTCACTTAAAGAGAGAAGAGTTTGGGAGTGCTATAAAAATTCTAAAAAGCCTCAAAAGTGAGTACTGGCTTTCGGAAGCCATGCGTGAGGTTGCAGTGCATTTGAAGAATGCAGATGTTCCAAAGGAAACCTATGAAAAATTTGTCGACATAGCCATCAGCATGCCAAGTTCGATCAGTCCTGATGTTTTACGTTCTTTGTTGATAGGTCTTGGAAGTTATGGTGAAACTTCCTTTGTCATTAAAATTATACATACCCTTCCTGAAGAAGAAAAAGCCAAGATTCTTAGCGGGTTGATCTCTAACATAATAACTCAAGAAGTCCTCTTAGAGGAGTTAGTGGGAAATCTTGATAAGGAAGAGTTTGACTTGGTAGCAAAGATAATCTTGGATGAACTTCTCTCCAGAACCCCCGAATCGAGGTATAAGCAACTTGTTGAAAAATTGGGCTTTAACACAGAAAATGATTCAATTAAAGCAAAATCTGTTACTTATCTCTCAAAAATTGGAGAATATAACAGCGCAATAAAACTTGCCAAGCAAATTGAAGATACTTATGTCAGATCATTGGCGTTTGGAAGTGTGGCAGTTAGCATGTTGAGGGAAGGAAATATAGACGGAGCTATAGATGCTGCCTTGGAGGTCAAAGATCCAAAATGGGGATCATGGCTGTTGAGTGAAATTCTGACAAAGATACTTGAACTTCAAGCAGGAGAGAGTGTGGGGTATGACTTAGAGCATAAAGCCCATAAACAGAAAGAACTCTGGGAAAAAGAATCAAGCGAATAAATCTGAAGAATAATGGTTTTAAACATTTTATTCTACTTATTTCAGGTGATAGCATGCCAAGAATAGCCATTATTGGAGGTTCTGGAGTTTATGATCCAAAACTTCTGGAGAACATAAGGGAGGAGCTTGTAAGTACTCCCTATGGAAAAGTCAAGGTGAAAATTGGAGCTTACAAGGATGAGGAAATAGTCTTCCTGCCAAGACATGGTGAAAAACATAGCGTTCCGCCGCACAGAATAAATTACCATGCGAATATCTGGGCTCTTCATGAGCTTGGTGTTGAAAGAATTCTGTCCACCTCAGCCGTTGGTTCGCTTAACGAAGACATGAAGCCAGGGGACTTCGTTGTTCTTGACCAGCTCTTGGACCTCAGTAAGAGCAGGCACTATACATTTTATGATGGAGAAGATTCACCTCATGACAGAAAGTTCGTGGCCCATGTGGACTTTACTGATCCTTACTGTCCAGAGCTGAGAAATGCACTGATTAGAGCCTCCAAAGAGTTAGGCTTTTTATATCATCCCACAGGAACATATGCCTGTATGGAAGGACCACGCTTTGAAACGAGAGCAGAAATCAGGGCATTAAGAATTTTGGGGGCTGATGTTGTTGGCATGACCCAGTGTCCAGAGGCGATTCTTGCAAGGGAACTTGAGATGTGCTATGCAAGCGTTGCCATCATTACAAACTTTGCTGCCGGAATAAGTCCACAGAAGCTAACCCACAGTGAGGTTGTTGAGTTGATGGCAAAGAAAAGCGAAGAAATAAAGTATCTGCTGATGAAAGCAGTTGAATACATTCCAAGGGAGAGGAGATGTGGCTGTAAGGATGCTTTGAGAGGAGCGACTGCTGAGTGAGTTTTGTTCCTGTTAATTTTCTGTCCTTGAAGTTATCCGGTTGGAGAATTGTGGGGTGGCGCCCCGGCGGGGATTCGAACCCCGGATCTCGAGGTCCGCAGCCTCGCGCCCTATCCAGACTAGGCCACCGGGGCAGGCCAGTTAATCTTTTCAAGGGTGGATTTATAAATTTATCCGTGGAAGTGGAGCGAAAAGCTTATAAATTACCCTCAGCTCATTAACTAACGGCAGCAGAGCGGTGGTAGTCTAGTCTGGTCTAGGACTGCGGCCTGCCACGCCGCAAGCCCGGGTTCAAATCCCGGCCACCGCACCA
>CAZAPD010000064.1:0-7677 GCA_964487115.1 uncultured Thermococci archaeon
AAGGCACGAGGCGGGGTAGAGGCCTTCCCTCCACAGGCAATCCGGGTCGTCCCAACCCTTCATCCAAACCTCTTTTCAAAATGTTGAACGAAGCGTTCAAATCCCTGTCCAGCACCAGCCCACACTCCGGGCACGCAAAAACCCTATCGGAAAGACTCAAGCCATCAACAACGAACCCACAACGGGAGCAGGTTCTCGAAGTGTGGGCCGACTCAACGAAGACAACCCTCCGACCGGCTCTCTCAGCCTTGTCGGAGAGTATCCTGACGAATTCTTTCAAAGCTGAGTCCAGAAAACGGCGCCTGAACCTCTTAGAAGAGCCATTATCAATGATGTCCTTAGCGTTCAAATCCTCAAGGACGATGACATCGTAATTCCGCACGTAGTAGAGGGCGAGCTTGTGGAGAAAGTCCCTCCTCTGGTTGTAGAGCTTCTCATAGGCCTTAGCCAGCTTCACCCTCGCCTTCTCCCTGTTCTTTGAACCCTTCTCTTTCCTTGAAAGTATCCTCTGGAGCTTCTTAATCCTCTCAAGGGATTTCTCCAAGAAGAGGGGATTTTCAAAGGCGTTCCCATCACTATCCACTGCGAAGTGTTTAACTCCAAGGTCTATCCCCACGACCCTCCCCGTTTTCGGGAGCGGTTCCGGTTCCTCCTCGACCTGAAAGATTGCATACCATTTCCCGCTCTTCGTCCTCTTGATGATGACTCCCTTCACCTGCCTTTAATCCTGCGGTGGAGCTTGATGGGAACCTCCCCGATTTTTGAGAGGTGCAACCTCTTCCGCTCCTCATCGAGCTTGAAGCCGCTCTGGTTGTAGTTCAGCGTTTTCCAGCTGTTGGGTGAGGTTTTGTAGCGTAGTTTTCCGACTTTGTGACCTCTTTTCTTGAGTTCTTTCAGGGCTTTTAGGTTCGACCAGAGCTGGTGGTTCACCATTTGGAGGACTTTGGAATATACGTTGTTAAGTTCGGGATTTTCTTTCTTCAGCTCGACGATGAGTCTTTGAGTATCATACTTCCGGAGACTTGGGTTCTCCCGCTTGGCCTTCAGGAGCTGGTTGTAGAGCCATCTGCACAGTTCCATGTGCTGGAGCATTGTTTCCTGCTGGGCTTTGGAAGGGTAGATGCGGAAGCGGTAGGAGGTTATCACTTCTTTTCACCTTGGCTTTCGACGTATGCTTTGAGAACATCAAGCGTTACTTGGCCTGAGGTGGCGAGGAAGTATGATGGTGACCAGAAAGCGTTTCTCCAGAGTTTTTCCTTCACTTCGGGGAAGTTTCTGCGGATTTCCCTTGAGGTTATGGTTTTGAGGGCGTTGATGTATTTTGGTATGTTGAGGGTCGGTTTTGCCTTGAAGAGTATGTGAACGTGGTCTTGGTCGGTTTCTATGGCAAGGATTTCTACCTCGTGCGTTTCCGAGATTTCGTGGATTTTTTGTTTCAGGAAGTCTATTATTTTGTCATTTGTGAAAACTTTTCTCCGGTATTTAACGACTAAAATCAGGTGATAATACAGTGCATAGACTGAGTGCGCCCCTTTGTCGAGTTTGTATTTCATAGTTATTCCATATCTGCTGTAACTATGGAGATATTTAAGGGTTTCGGGCTTTCATCCCCTCCCTTTCGGAAGGGGACTTCCCACCCGATGGGTTAAAACATGAAATCAAAGGGGAAGAAAAGGACATCAGAAGATGTCTTCTTCATCCTTGAAGAGATTCCTTCTTGCATTTTCGAGCATAATTCTCTGCTCTTCTCTTGCGACAACTTCCCTGATAAGCTTTACAGCATCTGGGTTGGCTGAGATGCTGTCTATTCCAAGTCTGACGAGCTTCCTTGCCATCTTTGGATCACTCCCCGCCTGTCCACAGATGCTTGTCTCCACACCGTACTTCTTGCACACTTTTATTACGTGCTTTATTAACTTGAGCACTGCTGGATGTGTCTCGTCGTAGAGCTTAAACACTCTCTCGTTGTCCCTGTCGATAGCCAGGGTGTACTGGGTGAGGTCGTTGGTTCCAAAGCTGATGAAGTCAATTCCCTCCTTGCAGAGGTCCTCAATTATGAGTGCTGAAGCTGGTGTTTCAACCATAACTCCAAACTCCACATCTTTTCCGGGTCTGAGACCAACTTCCATGGCTATTTTCTTGGCTTCCCTGACCTGCTCAACATGGCTGACGAGCGGGAGCATAACGCCGATGTTGTCGTAGCCCTCATCAACGAGTCTTTTTATAGCTTTGAACTCTGCCTTAAGGAGCTCCGGCTGGTCAAGGCCTCTTCTGATACCTCTCCATCCGAGCATCGGGTTCCTCTCTTCCGGCTCCTCCTCTCCACCCGGAAGCTCACGGAACTCGTTGGTTGGAGCGTCGAGGGTCCTGTACCAGACGCGCCTCGGGTAGAAGGCCTCGACGACGGTCCTGATACCTTCAACGAGCTTCTCGACGAGCTCCTCCTCCTTGCCCTCTCTGATGAACTTGATCGGGTGGGCGCCTATGCCAAGGATCATGTGCTCAGCGCGGAGAAGACCGACACCGTCGGCGCCGGTGGCTGCAGCGCGCTCAGCGACTTCCGGCATGGAGACGTTGACCTTGACCTCGGTGGCTGTGACGAGCGGGGCACCGGCAACGACGACCTTGCCACCTTCGGCTTTCTCTTCTTCTTTCTTGACAAGGCTCTTTACTATGCCCTCATAGACAACACCTCTGGTGCCGTCGACAGTAATAAGCATTCCATCCTTAAGGACTTTAGTAGCCTCTTTAGTGCCAACGACGGTTGGAATACCGAGCTCTCTACCAACAATGGCAGCGTGGCAGGTTCTTCCACCCTCATCGGTAACTATAGCTGAGGCTCTTTTCATTGCTGGAACCATGTCCGGGTTGGTCATAGTTGTGACGAGAACATCACCCTCTTTGACCTTGTCGATCTCGCTAACATCGAGAAGTATTACAACTTTACCTGCACCAACACCGGGTGAAGCTCCAAGGCCTTTAAGGAGGACCTTCATTTCCTCTGTCACTTCAGCTTCTTCAGTCTTGACTTCCTCCTTGAGAGTGGTTATTGGTCTTGACTGGACGATATAAAGCTTGCCGTCGTCCTTATCGTAGGCCCATTCGATGTCCTGCGGCCAGCCATAGTGCTCCTCAATCTTGGCACCCATCTTGGCGACTTCAACAATCTGCTCCTCAGTGAGAACCTGTTTCTCAATCCACTCCGGACCAAGGAAGTCAGCAACCTTAACGAGAACTGTTCCCTTGCCAGTTTCGGGATTCCTGACGTACATGACTTCCTTTTTGGCGATGTACTTTTCTTTAATCTTCCATGTGCCCTTCTCAACGATATACTCATCTGGAGAAACTGCACCGCTAACTACGGCCTCACCAAGACCCCAAGCGGCGTTAATCATTATCTCGCTCCTATCATTGGTAACCGGATTAGCGGTGAACATAACACCACTGGTCTCGCTGTTGACCATCTTCTGAACTACAGCTGAAAGGTAAACCCTTCTGTGGTCAAAACCCTGCTTTGCTCTGTAGAATGTTGCTCTCGCAGTCCAGAGTGAAGCCCAACACTTCTGAACGTTTTTGAGAACATCCTCATCCCCATAGACATCGAGGTATGTTTCCTGCTGACCTGCAAAGCTTGCATCTGGGAGATCTTCAGCTGTGGCGGAGGAGCGGACTGCAACATAAACAGCATCCTTGTTGAACCTCTGACTGAGTTTGTGATATGCGTCTAATATCTCTTCAGCAATCTCCTCTGGCATCTCCATTGAAATAATCTTTTCTCTTATCTTTGCGGTATTTTCAAGCAACTCTTTTGAATCGTCGACATTTGTCTTGCTAACAACATCCATAATCCACTCTTGAAGGGTTCTTCCATCTTCAACCTTAACATTTTCAACAAAGTATTTGTAGGCTTCTGCTGTGACACAGAATCCTGGCGGGACAGGTATTCCCAGCTGTGTCATTTCTCCAAGGTTTGCACCCTTTCCTCCCACAAGGGGAACATCTTCCTTCTTGAGCTCCTCAAACCATTTTATAAATCTGTATTCACTCATCTCAATCCCTCCTTTTAGAATGATAACCGGTGGTGATATACGGAAAATCCTATTTAAAATTAACTATCCAAAGGTGTTCTCTGAAGCACAGGAATGAAAAAAAGGGTGAATGTGTGCATCTGACAATTTTTCAGGCTGGAGAAGTCAGCTGAAACTGGGAAGAGGGTGCATCTTCAGTATGCTGTTTAGTATATTCAATGCCTTTTCATCGCCATATATGTATGTGAGGATTCTGTAAATGTCGATTACTGCCTGTAGAGGATGCTGTTCTTTGGAGGGATTGAAGGTGCCCGTTATTATCCTGAGGACTTTTTCTTCCATGTCTCTCGCTCCAGCGACGTGATATATCATGAGGGCTTTTGCGTAGGTTGAGCGGGAGTAACCGTATTCGATCTTTTCGTTCTTGAATTTTCCATCCTCATTTTCTTGTTCCTTTAACCATTCAGCACTCTTTTTAATTGCTGCAAGAACGGTTTTATTCCCGGTCAGCTGGTAGTATCTGGCTAAGCTTGAGGCTATTGCAGTTGTAGTTCCAAGGTTATCATTCCAGCTCCCGTCGTCCCCCTGTTCCTTGAGTATCTTTGTTAGTATGTTCTGTTCAGTAGTTTTATTGAGAACTCCCAACTCTTTATAAATTGGTAACATCAAGGCATCCGTGACTATTCCTCCCCTTTTATCTTTTGGAGTAGTCATGATAAAGTCCTTTCTCTCTCTCTTTCTTAACAGGTTTAGGGCCTTTTCCTTGCCAGTAAATGATATGTTTTTTAGGGGCTCTAAAGTGTAGGAGGTGTAAAGGGTAAAGTCATTGGGCGGGACTCCGGCTGGGAATGAACCATCATTCATCTGTTTGTAAGATAGCCATCTGAGAAGCCACTCTGCTTTCTTTTTAAACCTCTCATCACCAGTTTCCTTGTAGAGCTGAAGATATATTCTTACTATCCACGCGTTTAGGTCAAAATACGCTTTATATCTATCATCAAAGTCAGCATAGTTGTAGCCTGTCCAGAATTTTTCAAGGTAACTAACCAGTGGAGCATACTCACCAGTGTAATTCAGGGGATTTAAATTCCACGGTTGGAGTGAGGGATTTGGAATGAAGCGGTATATCTCGGCATTTCCATTGCAGAATTCGAGTTTGAAGTGGGTGTCATAGGGGGCATATTCCATCAGCCCATATTTTATTAGCCCATAACTCCGGCGTTTTTTGTCAACAAAGACATAGCTCACGTTATACAGTTTCATGAGATAATATGCTCTTTCCCTCTGATTGGAGCTGAACATGACGACGTGATCCCCGTACGCCTTCATGGCTTCCTGAGGCGTAGGCGCTTTCTCAAAGAACCCCTGATAAACCTTTTTCCATATTACGATGTCCTTTCTGTGGGTGTTGCCTATAAGGAGGTAACCCATATCCCACCAGACCAGAAAAACAGCATTCTGGGGCGTATTCTCTTTAATCCATTCGTAGGCTTCTTTGTCTTTGACTGATGGTGGTGTGATATATTTTGCCGCTCCATAAGCTCCCTGAGCAACTGGAATGAGCAGGAGAGAGATAACTATGCCTGCTTGCACCCACCGGTTCATAACAATATTCTTTATTGTGGATGCACCAAAACCCTGAATGCTCCCCACAACGAGCCGGGTTGCATAACCTATGTTTGGAATGACATTCTCAATGATGAACTCTGCTGCCATGGCTGATAAGGGGATCGTGGCATAAGGATCTCTAAATCTAAATGAAATTCCTCCCCACAGCATGAATGCCCATGCCCAGAGTGCAAATCCCCTTCTTATAGAATCCCTTTGGAGATACATTTTGGTCGCGAGTACTCCAAAGACGAGCTGAACCACGCCGATCCATTTGAAGTAGCCGAGGAAGCTAACCTCTGTCTTCTGCATTCTCAGGAAAAAGTCTGCCACAAGGGAGTGCACAAAATGCACCTTCAGATATATTAAGTATGCAAGGATGAGAGCTGCAATAACATACTGGAGGTTTTTTCTCAGCAGAGGCCAGAGCACCGAAGAGATTATTATTACAGAAGCAATTGCAAAGAAAACCCATCCCCTATGGGTGAATGTGTAAATTCCAAAGGTAACTGCAAGCGCTACAATGTCAGAAAGCTTCCTGTATCTGAGGAAGCGAACCATGAAGAGCATGCTAAATGAGAAGAGAACCAGACCGAGGTTTTCAGGAATGAAGAGGCTCGTTCTGTAGACAAAGTTTGGGGCAAATGCCAGCAGAATTGTGGCGAGAAATGCCTTCTTTTTGTCCTGAATCAGCTCATTAAAAAGCAGATAAAACCCGAAAACTGCTATGGTACCATATACTGCTGGTAGGATCAGGAACACATAGTCTGAGGGGAATATCCTATAGACTATTGCACCAATAATGTGGAACATTGGGGGATAACTGTAAGCTCTAAGTCCAAGAAGAGATAGTATGTCATGTGATACGGAACTTAGACCATCCCTCACAAGCTTCAAGGTTATTGCTTTGTGGAGGTATTCATCATAGGTTGCCAGAAGGAGAGTCCTGTGAGGAATCAATCTTAGCAGGAATGATACTGCGAGAAGTATGGGCAAGTATATTCTTTCTTTTGCTTTCATGAGTTAAGCACCCCTTGAATCTTTATCTTTATAACCTCTAACTCCAAGCTTAATCTGGTGGTAATGTGAAGGGGTTAAAAATTTTTAGTCTGGCTTTTTTCAGTTACCTCTTCCTCGCTCTCTACTCCAACTATTTTGATAAAAACCTTAGTGATATGATTTATGCAAAAGGTTTCTCATCTTCCATGCTTTTGATGGGCACCTTCTTTTCACTCATTTTTTTCTCCTTCATGATTCTTGGCTATTTGAAGCCGATCAGGTTGAGTGAGAGGGCTCTCATACTTTCAATTCTGCTCCTATCACTTTTTGAAATACCTTGGGCTCCTCTCGTAGCTGTAATCCTTGTGATTACATACTGGCGTAAGATAAACCCATCAGTTCTTCATGCCCCCCTCTGTCTCTTTTCTGCAATCATCACCCTTTTTATCGTGTATTCTGTTAAAGGCATACCCTTCGTACAACCGGCTCTCAGGTATAAGCTTGTAGGATTTCTGGTGATGTCTGCATTTCTCGGACTCGTGGCTATAATCTACCTAAAGACCTCAACCAAAATCAAAACTCTGCTTCTACTTCTCTTTGAAGTGCTTCTGTTTCTGGGAACTTTTCGCTCTCTGATGATACTGATATTCATGGGGTATATTTTTGATCTGTATTTTGAAGGAGAGCTTAAGTTGGATATGAAAATTTCATTGGGCCTCTTCGCTGTGGCGGCCTCGGTTCTCTATCTGAGCCATGGCTTTGAAAGGCTGATGGTCAGAATTGGATTCACATTTCTTGTCTTCCACAACATAGTGCGACTCTCCATACCTTCCGGGATATTTCACGGGAGATTGTTGATGAGTGACAATCCTCGATATCTCATAGGAAAGCTTTTCGGCACGGATATGCACTACACCTACTTTCTTTTCGGTCAGCCAATAGCGGATTTTGGGGTTCTTGGAGTTATCGAAGCATATCTTTTCGGAGTTTTTTTGAAGCATGCTGAGGAAAATCCCAGAACTACAGCTTTAGTTTTATCTCT
>CAZAPD010000065.1:0-6204 GCA_964487115.1 uncultured Thermococci archaeon
GGCTTCAGCCATGCTCCAAGGCCGAGCTGTCTGGTCTTCTGGTAGCGTAAATCCTCCGCTCTGTAGCCAAATGCCTCCAGAATCCTCAGAACAGCGGGCAGAACCTGATTGTTGATGTAATAATCCGGGTCATATTTATGCTTTGAGGGGTTGTATTCAGTCAGTAGGATCACTCTGTCGCTTATTTTTTTATCTCCCTTGAGGACAATGTAGCTTATTATCATTCCGGGCTTAACCTTAACTCCTCTTGCCTGAAGGCGCTTTGCTATTGCTATATGCGGTCCTGTGGCTTTGTATTCTTTGAGCTCTCTCGTTATCTGCTCGTGTATAACGAGCTTCTCAAGGGGGACTCTGTAATTCATCAGGTCCTCAGTCACCTTTTTGACTATTCCCACAGCTTTTTCAACACTTCCATCTCTGAGTATAGCCTCAAGAACCTTTGCCTGTGTTTCTTTTGCTATCTCACTCCAGTCCCTCCTTACAACCTCAAGCCCTCTGGTGGTTATGTGTCCTTCTTCATCTATAACAGCATAACGTTTCTTTGTTACGAAGAACCCTCTCGTGTAGAAACCTTCGTACTCAAGCTCCAGCATCCCGGGAAGCTTTGAGTTTATATATTTCAGGAATTCTCTGGCTTTGTTTTTAACGGTTTCAGCATCTGCTCCTGGAATTGTTGAAAAGAATCCATCTGTGTCGCCATACAGTACCTTAAATCCAAACTTCTCTGCTTCTTTTATCGTCATCTCTATGTAGTGCCGTCCCCATGCTGTAACGCTCTCAGCGCATTCCTTTGAGTACCATCTGGCTTTGGGATAGCCCATATAACCGTAGTATGAGTTGGCCAAAATCTTGATGGCCCGTTGCCTGTAATCGAGCATTTTTCTCTCAATCGGGTCTATCGTCGCTTTCATCTTTCTTTTTATTTCTGCTCTTGTTTCTATGAGTTCCTCAAGAATGGAGGGAATGAAACCCTTGAAATCCTTGCAGAAGCGATAGCCAACATCTGGAGCGGTATCGTAGTTTCTGCATCCCTCCCTCTCAAGAGTATCTGGCGAAACATTGTGGGTGACGATTATTGAGGGGTAGAGACTCTTATAATCCAGATAGACTATATTCTCCCACAGTCCTCTCTCAGGTTCTTTAACATATGCTCCAGTATAGCCCTGCCTCAATCTGCGCTGATATTCCTCATTGCTGGGTTTATTTGGGGCGAGTTCATTTCTCTCGTAAGCAACTCGAAGAAGATACCACTCAACAAGATTGCCAGTGCTTGACCTTGATACATCCCATGGACTCTGACCAATGAGTTTTGCAAGTTCTGCTTCCATTGGAAAGAATTCCTTTCCAAGCTCATAGGTTGCCCTTGCATCTTCCATAGAGTATCTGGCCAGCTTTTTCAGGCCTTCCTCGGTTTCCCATATTGCCGCTATCTCCTCAGCGTTGAGTTTGCTCTTGCTTTTACCCAGAACAGCTTCATAGACCGCTTCCAGAGTATAGGTAGGAAGGTTTATGGTTCTCCTGACCACGGGATAGAGATCAAAGTGTATCCTGCCCTTAACCTCAACGGCAAATCTGTCTCCTATTCGTTGCATTTTGGGTTCTGGATGCTCTTTATCCCTGCTTAGGAACAGTCTTATTCCAAGCTTTTCGGCCCTTTTGAGCAGGTAGGGCATGTCAAAGTTGTCACCATTGTATGTTATCAGCACGTCAGGATCTTTTTCCTTCACAATCTGGACAAAACGCTTTATCATCTCCCTCTCACTTGAAACAACCTCAACATAGGGGAGATCGATTTTCTTCCATGTTATTACCCCAGCGCCGCTTTCATCGGCATAGCTTATCATGATAATCTCGCCTTTGCCGAATTCATCGCCCTCATGATAGAATGTCTCAAGATCAAATGCCAGAAGCTTAAGCTCCCCATCACCTTCCATCGGAATTAGGCCTTTATCAATGAGATAACGCTTTGCAAATGGTATATCATACTCAAAGATATCGACAACGGCTGGATGCTTCCTCACCTCTCCTCTCATGGCAGGAACATCCTGAGGATGCTCAAATATCAGCTTCCATACCTCAACAGGTCGTCCAAGGAATTTTTTCTTGACTTTTTCAGCCTTAACAATTTTAACTTCCTTCTTACCTCTCGTGGCCCTTATCTTCTTGACATCTTCAATAGCGGCATCATCCTTCAGAAGGGCATAGATGTATGGCTGAAAGTTTGTGTCCAGCTCAATTTTAAACTCTCCGCGCTCCTTTTTGAAAATTCTCACTATGGGCTTTCCATCCTTTGTGATGTAATCAGTGTCAAGGATCATGATATCACCTTTTAACACTTCGATTTCAATTTAGATAAAACTTTCCACCAACTTTTTAAATCTCCGGGGAGAGGGAGAATCATGGAGCTGTTTTACAGGATAAGCCTTCACGAGCTCGTGGCCGATATACTAACCGTTATAGAGGAGCGTGAGCTCTCATCAAAAAATGCCCTTGAGAGAATCTTTAACAAGGTCACTGGAAGAGATAAAGAGAAGGCCAGAGGCATAGCTCATGCGTATGTCTTTGAAATCGAGAAATGGAGGAGTAAAATTGATTTTATTGCTAATTCGGTCTTGAAAGGATCTGAAATAGGGGACTTGGATTCCTACCTTGCAAACTTGATAAGAATTGGCATATTTGAAATGAAGTTTAAAGGGACTCCAGCAGCTATCGCAACTGATTCCGTTGTCAGGGTTGTGAAGGAGAAATACGATCTACCGAGGGCAAGATTTGTAAATGCCCTTCTTAGGGAAGCAGAAAATTTCGAGCTTGAAGAAGCTCTGAAAAGACTCAAAGAAAAGGACAAACTGGAATATCTCAGCGTTAAGTTCTCGCATCCGAAATGGTACGTCAAGTATGCTGTTGATCTGCTGGGATACGAGGGAGCTGTAAGGCTTCTCCTCAGCAACAACAGAAGTCAGAGATACTATCTAAGAGTTAATCCCTTGAAAACAGATGTGGACTCCCTTAGGGACTATCTTGAGGAACATGGTGTAAGAACGGCCAGAACACCAGTTGACGACGTTTTGAAAGTTCTCAACTACAGAATTCCCCCCACAAGACTTGAATGGTATAAAGAAGGTAGATTTGTTATTCAGGATCTGGCTTCAGCTTATGTCGCTCATGTTCTGAATCCTGATACAGGGGAGAGAATTCTGGACCTTGCGGCTGCTCCGGGAAGTAAAACCTTCCATGTCGCTCATCTGATGGAGAACACTGGTGAAATCATCGCTGTTGACTATTCACCGGAGAGACTCAGCAGAATGGAGGAGAAGATGAAAATTCTGGGGGTTACAAATGTTAAACTCATCCATGCGGATGGAATGAAGTTCAGGGATAAAGAGAAGTTTGATAGGATTATTCTGGATGCTCCATGCTCTTCCTCTGGAACCTACAGACAGTTTCCTGAAGTTAAATGGCGTTTTAATGAGAAAAAAATCCAAAAGGTTATTCAAGTGCAGAGAGCCATGCTAAGGAATGCTTACGAGAACCTGCGTGAGGATGGTGAGATGACATACTCAACTTGCTCTATAAGGATTGATGAAAATGAGAGGAACATTAAATACGCACTGGACAGGGTAGGCTTTGAGCTGGTGGATTACCCATTCAGCTGGGGTGAAAAAGGCTTTCTGGAGATTGGGGATAAGGTTTTCAGGGCATGGACTCACCTGCACGACTGCAACAGCTTCTTCATAGCGAAGATGAGAAAGAGTTAAAACTGTCACTGCCGAAGAGGAGGATAAGAGGAATAGAGGGCTCTTGGAGGAACTTCGTGAGTACTTTTTTAATCAAAAACAAAAGGGTGATGGAAAATGAACGACACCTTTAAAGGAGTGGTGTACTCCGGGATACTCTCGGTGCTGTTTTCTGTGTATTTCATCAAGGCTTTAAAAGCTTCGGAGTTGCGGGCTCTGGCTCTCTCAGGGATTGCCTTTACCGTGTTTCTGGCCGTGTGGCTCGCGAGAAAAGAAACGAAGGACAGGCCTAAAAGGGCCATTACCCTGATCGGTCTTATAACACTCCTCTCCCTGGCCCTGGCACCTATCAGCTTGCCTTTCGCCATCAACACCTTCGCGACCTTTACCGCCGGTGCCCTCGCGCTGATTTACAGGGAGGAACTTCTGAAGGGCATGCCCGCCTTCATGTACGGTTGGATTGGAGCTGGAGTCGGGTTTGTACTGGCCATCCTCGTCGTCCCAAGGATAGTTGTCGGGGATGTCGGGAGGGCCATCGCCTTCATAGGGTTCATGCTTGTCTCGATGCTTGTTTTTCTGTTTCTCGGGCGGAAGCTTCACTACAGACCGTTCAACAGGTATCCTATCTACTAATTTTCCTTTTATCTAAAAAACTGAGAGGGAGCCTTAAACCAGCGGCTTCCTCCTCACCGGGCCCCGTGGTCTTTCTTCCTCAAAGATCTCCGCGGTGAAGCGGTAGACCTTGGTGTCCTCATCGAGCCAGCAGTCGGGTGGAAGGCCAGCCTTCCAGCAGGTTTGAGCTAAAAACTCCTCCTCGTCCCAGCCCCACTCGACCGGCACCTGAGGGAGGAGCAAACCGGAGTAAATCCCCTTCTCGATTATCAGCCCATCCCTTCCGACCTTTATCCTCCTCGGCCTCTCCTCGGGCGGCCCTTCTATAAGCTCGGGTGGTGTTAAAACGCTAACCTCCACCGTCAGGTCGTCCAGTTCGCTCTCCCTCACCGGCGGGAATCGAGGGTCGTCCACGGCCGCATAGATCGCCGCTTTTATAGTTGCTTTGACAAGAGGATAAATTGGCATTGGGAATCCGATGCAGCCTCTTAGAGCTACATGTTTTGGGGCATTGTGCTTGGTGAGGGTTACAAAGACACCCATCTTTTCCCAGAGTTTCTCTGGGGTTTCTCTCGGCGGTTCTATCTCTCTTCTGTTTCTCAGGTATTCTTCTATAGCATTCCTCGCCAGTCTGACCAGAAACTCCCCCCATTCATCTCTAATTTTGTACATTTTCTCCACCGGAATATATACTACAGAGGATACATAAATCTATTTCTATCTTTATCCTCTGCTGTTGATGTCAATTGGAGAACTGACTGTACTGATAACCTTCCCTTTCAATGTCTTTTAGGTTCAAAACTTGCAAATAACGGATTCTATTTAAACTGACACATAGAGTTTTATTAGGTGATGGTATGGTAGTGATAGACGGTTCCTACGGTGAGGGCGGGGGGCAGATACTGAGGACGAGCGTCGCTTTATCAGTTATTACTGGGAAACCCGTTAAAATCGTCAAGATTCGCACAAACAGGCCGAACCCCGGCTTGAGGCCGCAGCACCTCCACGGGATTTTAGCGTTGAAGGAGCTGAGCAACGCGAGGGTTAAGGGCGCTCAGGTCGGCTCGACGGTTCTGGAGTTCGTTCCCGGTAAGGCCAGGGCCAAGCACATCCGCGTTCCGATAAAAACGGCCGGGAGTGTAACACTCGTCCTCCAGGCCCTGCTTCCGGCGATGGCCTTTACCGGGGGAAGCTTCGAGGTAACCGGGGGAACCGACGTCCCCTGGAGTCCACCGGTGGACTACCTCAGGAACGTTACGCTCTTCGCGCTGGAGAGGATGGGCCTTAAAGTTGAACTTGAAATCAGGCGGAGAGGCCACTACCCGAGGGGCGGCGGGCTGGTCACCGGAAGGGTCGAGCCGTGGGAGGAGAGGAAACCGCTGAAGGCCTTAGAGTGGAGTAGAATAGAGCGCTTCGCCGGAATAAGCCACGCCACGAATCTACCAGCTCACGTCGCCGAGAGGCAGGCAAAGGCAGCCAGAGAAAGGCTTGAGGAGCTTTACAGCGTCCCTGTGGAGATGGAAACCGAGGTCTCGCGCTCCCTCTGGCCGGGGAGCGGTATCGTCGTCTGGGCCGAGACAGATGAGCTGAGGCTCGGCGGTGATGCCCTTGGGAAGCGCAGCAAGCCGGCAGAGATCGTTGGCAGGGAGGCGGCTGAAGAGCTGATAGCCCAGTTGACACCAGGGAAAGCCGTTGATAAGTTCCTCGGCGACCAGCTGATACCGTTTTTGGCCTTCGCCGGTGGGGAAATCGGGGTGGCTGAGATTACGAACCACCTCGTCACGAACGTCTGGGTCGTGGAGCGGTTCCTCGGCAGGGTCTTTGAAGTTGAGGGGGAGATTGGCGAGCCGGGAGTGGT
>CAZAPD010000066.1:0-31439 GCA_964487115.1 uncultured Thermococci archaeon
TTTGGATCACTGCATGGAGCAAAGCTCAGCGTTATTTTTGAGCCGACTATAACAACTCTGGGGTCGAGAGCTATCTCTATTGCAGGTTCGACCACTTCAACAACCCTCATTTTTCCTTCGTGGAGAGGACATGAATGTTCCATATTTCTTACCCTTATAACTTTGTATCTCCGCCCTGGTTCAAAATTCCCTATGCACACTCTTGCCAAGCGGCACGTTTTACATGCCTCAGCAGGTCCATAATAGATGAACTCCACACCGGGTTTAGCCAGCTTTTCCCCAACTAAGGTGATTACCATCCCCATACACCTCCTATATGAATAATGATAGTCAGACAACTCCGGTGATTTTAGCTGCCTTTTCGGCGGCTTCGCGAGTTAAACCATCCTTCCCAAGGATTGTGTAGCGCTCGGGTCTGATTTTATGGGCTGTTATCAGAGCTTCGATTATGTACTCCGGATCAATTCCCAGTTCATATGCATTTGTAGGTGCTCCAACCTTCTTTAAGGTTTCCCTGATGCGTTGCCACTTCAGTCCATGAAGATAGGCCATTATTATCGTCCCAACGCCGCACTGCTCGCCGTGAAGTGCTGGCTTTGGTGCTATGGAATCAAGGGCATGACTGAAGAGATGTTCGGCACCACTTGCTGGTCGTGAAGAGCCAGCTATACTCATTGCCACACCACTCGAAATCAATCCTTTTATAACTTTCCTAACGCTCTCCTCATTACCCAGCCTTATAATGTCAGCGTTCCTTATCACCATTTTGGCACTCATCAGACTGAGTGATGCGGCATATTCGCTGTAGTATTCTCCTCTGATTTTATGAGCCAGCTGCCAGTCTTTCACTGCGGTCAGATTGGAAATCATGTCCCCAACTCCAGCCGCTAAATAGCGGTAGGGAGCTGTTTTTATCACCTTAACATCGGCTATTACAGCTATTGGAGGTCTGGCCTTCATAGATGTCTTCATTCCAAGGTCCTTTATGGATGCATTTGCACTTGCTATGCCGTCATGAGAAGCAGTTGTAGGGAAGCTGATGAAGGGAACATCTGCTCTGAAGGAAGAAAGCTTAGCAACATCAATTATACTGCCTCCTCCAACTGCTATGACCCATCCTGCATTCTCATCCCTGATTTTACGCTCGACCCTCTCAACCTCCCCTATGCTGGCTTCTTTTATAGTTATGCTTTTAACTTCAAATTCTTCTTTGAGATTTTTCTCCACCTCACTGCCTGCTATCTTCTTGGTCTTTGGCCCGTACAGAATTAACGCCTTTTTTCCTAATTTAAGCCGTTTGGCAACATTTAAGGCTTCACCCTTTAAGTCCTCTCCAAGAAGAACTTCTCTCGGCAACTCCATTAAGTGCATGACCATCACCTTTGCCTGTATTTCTCTTCAAAGCTTAAAAACTAATTGGAACATTTTTAAGGTTCAATTAAGAATATTTCTGGGTGTTGATACTCATGAGCTACTGAGCGAAGACTTACGGGCCAGGTGAAGCTAAGGCCGTTGCGGTTGATAAGAACGGGGACATTATTGTTGCGGGTGATTATAGTGGTGATGTTGGGGTTCTGCGCCTTCCGCTGGATGGGAATTTGCCGGGTTATGAGCTCTGCATGGACCCTAATGCTCAGGTGGGGGATACTAACGCTGAGGTTCGTGATTCGGAGTGTGAGGTTTTGAGATTTCCGTTCCTGTTTTGAGTGAGGGAGTTGAGGAGCTCGTTAGGGTTTCTTGCCAGTTCAATGAGTTTATCCATTTGAGGAGAGGAATGTCCATTTTTGTTCCAGTCGTTCCCAAACGCTCCGGAGAATTCAAAATCCACGCCAACATCGACGGAATAACAATCAAAACAAAAAAAGAAATTCCAGTAAAAATACTGAAGAAATTTTACAGTTAGAACGACAAAGTGCCCATATATGCTTTCCGAACCCACCTCCATGAAAAATGATGTAATATCGGTAATTGATCCGGAGAGAAGCTCTTCCTGTTCAATTTTTTCAATCCGGAGATTCATGGCCTCTGTTACTGCGACTTCCAATGTTCTCCTGATTCGTCCGTATTTCTTTGTTTATGAGTTCTCAGAACTTTTTCTTGACATCATAATCAGCGGAGATAGTTATGACTCTCGCAGATAACTTATGCAGGAGATGAAGAGGACATAAAGCCAGGGGAAGTAGAGGTGCTTAAGAAAGCTGGAAAAAGATAAACGCCGAGCAAAAAACTGTCATTACATGGGACCACGAAGACGAGAAGAATGGAATAAAGTTCATGCCGCTATGGAAGTGGCTTCTGAGAGAAAAGCTTTAAGACTATTGGAACTATTCAGTGTGGTGGTACGATGAGCTTTTGGCAGTGGTTTTACGAATATTTCATCAAACCGATACAGGCTAATGAGGGTTACAACATTGTGAACACGCTCACATACGCTGTGATACTTGGAATCATGGCGCTTCTGCTTTACCGGAAGCTGAAGAAGATTGGAATCAAATTTGATGAGAGATTTTTCAAAGCTCTGATTCCCTATATAATTCTTGGTCCTCTAACAAGGGCGATGACTGATGCTCTCATCTACCCGAGGACATACCTTACAGTCACTCCGGGAATATACTTCGTCATAGCCACAATTGCCCTCGCATCCCTCTACATCGTGTGGAGAAACTGTGGAAGCGGGGAGAAGTTCTATCCATTGTATAGAGACATAGGCTGGCTGCTTGTCGGCCTCGACGCTTTCATTCTCCTGCTCAATCTGGGTAAGGTGCATTTTGTGTGGAAGACCCTGTACTACTTCATTCCAGCGGTTACCATTGCTGAATCATTCATCTGGATTCTCTCAAAGAAAATCACTTTAATCAGGGAAAATCGCCTGCTTTTCTATGCTCATTTCTACGATGCCACGAGCACGTTTGTGGGTGTCGACTTCATGGGCTACTGGGAGCAACACGTCCTTTCCCGCTTCCTGATAAAGCACACAGGAACAGCGGCGAGCATGTATGCCCTTAAATTTATCGTGATATTCCTTGTGGTATGGCTTTTGGATCAGGTTATTGAGAGCGAAGAGGAGAAAGAGATGGCAAACTTCATGAAGATGGTTATATTCATTCTCGGCTTTGCTCCGGGAACGAGGAATCTTTTGAGAATGCTTATGGGGGCCTGAAAATGGAGTGGAATGAAATTGCTCTGGGCATGGCAAAGGAGGTTGAAAGACATGTCATGCCCATTTTCGGAACGGCAAAAGCTGGCCAGAGGGTTGGAACGAATGTAAGTGGGGATGTGACAAAGTTTGTAGATAAAGTTGCCGAGGACATAGTTTTGAGCTATCTATCCCCGTTGAATATCAACATAGTGAGCGAAGAGGTTGGAAACATAGATAGGGGAAGTGAATACACTGCTATTATTGACCCCATAGACGGTTCTTACAACTTCGCCGCCGGCATACCAGTATTTGCCTTCAGTTTTGCAGTTTTTAAAAACAAAGACCCAATCTATGCAATGATATACGAGTTCACGACAAGAACGGTCTATGAGGGCATTCCCGGAGAAGGAGCCTACATGAACAGCAATCCCATCCATGTCAGAAAGCCGGTCAGGGGAAAGGAGGCTCTGAGCTTTTATACCCGAGAAAGGGGTTACGGAATAATACGGAAGGTCAAAAGGATCAGGGTCCTTGGAGCTGTGGCTGTGGAGCTCACTTATCTCGCAAAAGGGGCTCTCGATGGTGTCTTAGACATAAGAAACTATGTGAGACCCACAGATATAGCCGCTGGTGTGATAATAGCGAGGGAGGCTGGAGCTATCGTGACTGATGAGAGGGGAGAGGAGCTTAAACTTGACTTTGATGCAACCGAGAAAACCAACATAATCGCTGTCAATGATAGATATCTGCTGAACCTGATCCTTGAGGAGTTGAGGGAGAAGTGAAACACGGAAAGGTAACTATAGCTCTGGTGGCTTTGAATATCATGATGTACTTCATCGAGGCCATTCTTAGCAGGAATATCATTTGGATAAGCACCAATGTTCTCGCTCTGTTGGGGCAGGTGAATTACTACGTCATCCATGGAGCATGGTGGCAGCTCATAACGGCTATGTTTGTTCATGTAGGGCTTCTCCACATTGCCCTCAACATGTTTTTCCTCTACCAGCTCGGCTCACAGCTGGAAAATCTTTTTGGAGGAAAAGTTCTTCTCATTACATACCTGCTTTCAGGGCTTATGGGGAATCTGCTTACCCTCCTATTCCTGCCACCCTACACGATCAGCGCTGGGGCAAGCGGAGCTGTCTTTGGAGTGGTTGGAGTACTTATAATGGCTACAGGTATTATGGGAGGCAACATGGCGAGTGCAATCTTAAATGCCTTCATACTCTTTGCAATCAACAGCGTATTCCCTGGTGTTAATGCATATGCTCACCTTGGAGGTCTGCTCACGGGTAGTGTTATCGGTCTCTACAAGGGAAAAGAGCTGAAGAGGAAGATGCTTGAGATGATGTATTAGAACGAAAGATTTAAAAATAGGCTTTGAAAGGTATAAGCGGGTCTGCCGGGGTAGCTCAGCCTGGTCAGAGCGCTCGGCTCATAGGGCCGCTTCCCTTTAGGGGAGCCTGGGAAACCGAGAGGTCCGGGGTTCAAAGCCCCGCCCCGGCACCAAAATGCCTTGTTTCTCACTTCGAATCTTCCTCCAAGTAAGGCGCCGTAATTACTCTCCTGATTTCCCTCGCTTTTTTCTCCCCGATTCCTTCAACTTCCATCAGCTCTTCTTCTGTTGCAGTAAAAACACGTTCAACGTTTCCAAAATGTTTCAGAAGCCTTTTTGCAAGCGTGGCTGAAACATTAGGAAGTCCCTCAACAATTAGACGCTGTCTATCGGCTAAAGTTAGCGTTTTCTTTTCGCTTCTAACAGCGACTTCCTTCTTTCTTTCTTCCTGTTCTCTCTTTGCCATCAGGTATATGTAACTCGCAGTTTCCTTTGGGTCGCGGGCAAAAAGAATGGGTACTTCCCAATCGACAGTTACAGCCGCTATGGCTCCTCTGATAGCGTTAGGGTGCACGTTTCTTATCCCATAAAGCTGACCCTCAATTATTATCGCTGGCCTTTTGTAGGCTTCTTTTAGGCGTTTTACCTGATCAAAAAGCCTGCCATCTATTATCGACTGGATGAAGTCACTGGCCGACTTCCGCTCAACTGCAATATCCTCACTAACTATATAATCCCCCACATCGAGGGTTTTTACCTGAATATCCACCCCCATCTCCCTAAGATACTTTGGAACCTGACTCCTGAGCTCGCGTGTATCCACATATACAACTATTCCTCTGGGCTTCCTGACAAAAACAGGCTTGATAGGAAGCTTTTCATAAACCTCTCTCCTTTCTGGAAGTTTAATCTCGGTTTCCTTACTTTTTTTAACAAATCCTAAAAGGGAAGCCTGTTTTTCCTTTTTAATCATCTCGCTCACCTTTGTCAGGGTAGCAAACATCTTCTTTTCTTTGTTCTTGGAACTCCAGTAATAGGCCTCGTCCCTCGTTCCCCTTGCCATCAGTATAACAACCCTTCCCGGTCTGTGCCTTCCTGTTCTTCCCCTCCGCTGTATACTCCTTATAGCTGAGGGAATTGGCTCATAGAAGACCACAAGATCAACTTCAGGGACATCTAGGCCCTCTTCACCAACACTTGTGGCAATAAGGACGTTAAACACTCCCTGAGAAAAAAGCTCCAGAATTTCCTTCTGCTTCTTTTGAGTCATACCTCTATCATTTTTTCTGCTCGCCTGCCCAACAAATCGCATAACAGTTGTAATCTCGGATAAATCCTTCACAAGCTTTTTTGAAGTCTCCCTATAATTGGTGAAGACGATAATCTTAGAGTTAGGTTTTCGTTGTAGCTGCATCTTAATTATCTCCCTGAGTTTTTCCATCTTTGGATGATCAAGTCCCAGCTCTTTTGCCTGCTGGAGCAGGTAGAGAGCTTTTTTCATGCGTGCATCATTTACAAGTTCTTTTGTCGACCTCGTTCTACCAGTTCGGGCGTCTTCATGGAGTTTTTTGAAATACGCTCTTAAGGCACTTAGTCCCTGAGTTTCTAAGAGTTCAATTGCGTGATGCAGTTTTAGTGCCTTTGCCTGCTCAACCAACAGCTTGCCTGCTGAATAGTTTCCTTTTGCCATTTCCTCGTTTAAAATCCTGCCCACGTTTAGGACATCTTTTTTTGGAATATCCGGAGAATAGCTGTTTATAAGTCCGGCTTCTGCTAAGGGCTTCAGTGCATCCCTGAGCATCTCTCTGAGAAGCTTCCTAACCTCTTTATACAGTCCGGGAAGCTCAACCTTGATCCATTCCAGCCTGATTCCCTGAACATAGGGTTTTACATCTGGTGAGTTTTCGGTTCTTAATTCGATATGCTCTATATAGAGGTTTTTGATGATCTCCTTTATCTTTTCCTCGCTGCTTCCGGGAGATGCTGTTAAACCAAGGATCAGCGGATGTTTTGCCTGTCGCATGTATTCCTTTGCAATATAAACATACGCATAGTTTCCAACGGCTCTGTGGGCCTCATCAAAAATCAGAAGGGAAACATCTTCAAGGCTTATCCTACCAACAACAATGTCGTTTTCTACTGTTTGAGGTGTTGCGGTTATTATTATGCTTTTCTTCCAGATACGCTCTCTCTCATCTGCTCTGTATTCACCAGTGAGGACATTTATATTCTCCTTCGGGATATTAAAGAGTCTGAGAAAGCTTTCTCTGTGCTGTAATGCCAGGGGTTTGGTCGGAGCGAGCATTAGGACTTTTCCGCCATACTTCGTCAGGCGATAATCGGCTATCATTTGGGCAATTAAAGTCTTTCCTAACCCTGTTGGTAGAACAACGAGAGAATTCTTCTCCTTGCATCGGGCATATATAACTTCCTGGTATACCCTCGGTTGTATAAGCTCTTTTCTGAGGAACATCAAAGTAATTTTGCGGCATGAATTTATAAAGTGTTAGGCGATATCTTTATCATGCTCCTCACAGACCATGCAAAGGAAAGGGTTATCAAAAGACTCTCAAAAAACAGAAAGCTTAACAGAGTCTATTCCTCATTGTTTAAATTTTTAAGAAATGCTGAGAAAATGCAGATTCATGAGAATGTCTTTGCATTTACCGATGGCAGAAAATCCCTCGTCTGTGTGCCTCTTAGAGGTGCAAAGCTCACTGTTGGGGAGATTAGAGAGGAGGTTAAGGAAATTGGAGAGGCCTACGAATGCGTATTCTGGGATGAAGGAGGGTTTGCTAAGCTCACGGGCCCCCACAGGTTTCTATCTGAAATCCCGGAGGGAAACTATTACTTCTACATTAATAGGAGAAAAAAGGTTTTGTATATTGGAAAGGAGCCTCCTCTACTTGCAATAACTCTGAGACCGGCAAAGAGAAAAGAAAGAACAATCAATGGGGCAGTATATAAATCTCCCCGAAAGGTTCTTCCTGAATAAGCTCAATTTTCCCCATGTTGGCAAGGAAGAGTAGGTACAGGAAAGTTCTCGCAATTATTTTTGGTGAGGGATCAAAAACGAGGTCCCAGAAGTCTATCTTTCCCCTTGACTCTTCGTAGAGTTTTTTCACAATCTCATAGAGTCGGTTTACGTGTTTCTCCACATCCACACGGAAATCATCCACTACAAATATCTCCTCTTCAATTTCAACCCTCTTCTTTTGTCTTGGTTTTCTCTTTTCTGCTTCCTCCAGAGCATCCATGAGAGCCTCTATGAGGTCATCGAATGTGTAGTATCTCTCAACCCTTCTGAGTGGTGGAGCAAGAGGCTCGACCTCAACTCTTATACGTTCTTCATGCTCTTCCTCTTCCTCCTCATCTCCGTAGAGCAGAGCCTCGGTTTTCATTCTTAAAAGAATTGAAGCAGCCAAAATGGCCCTGGCAGAAAGCCTCAGGTCAAGCTCCTTCATTTCCCTGAGCCGCTCTATGTACTTCTCCGTCAGGTCAACGATATCAATGTTCCACGGGTCAACCTTGCCCATGGTGACAAGCTGTAAAAGGATGTCCACTGGGGTTATCTCCTCTTCTCTCCTTGATTCCATTGGATTTCACCTCTCATGACGTCTGAACATCTTTTCGTGCTCTTCGTCGCTCTTCTTTCTTGCCCTCTCAAGATATTCCATAGCCTTCTCAAGGCTGAGAGAAACCACTCTGGAAACTCCATTATACATAGAAACGCCGATTATCTTTTCAGCATTAGCCATCATAACATCTCTAAGGGTTATTACTATGAACTGGCTGTGTTCTGAAGCCTCTTTAATAAGGTCAGCGACACGCTTGACGTTTGCATCATCAAGGTGTGCATCAATCTCATCGAAAAGGTAGAATGGGGCGGGTTTATACCTTTGTATTGCAAAAACGAATGCTAAAGCTGTCAGAGCCTTCTCACCGCCACTCATTGCCTCTATTCTCTTGACATCCTTTCCTGCTGGCTTGGCTTCGATCTCAAGGCCTCCAGCGAAGGGGTCATCGGGATTTTCGAGAATTAAACGAGCACTTCCTCCCGGTGAGAGTTTAGCAAAGAGCTCTGAGAAGTTTTCGGCTATTGCTCTCAAGGTCTGCATGAAGACGTTCTTCTTCTGGCTCTCTATTTCCTGTATGAACTCCACGATGCTGTCTTTTTCGGCTTCGAGCTGTTCTCTCTTGGATTTCAGCTCAAGATATCTGCGTTCAACGACTTCAAAGTCTTCTATGGCTTTCATATTCACAGGTTCGAGATCTTTTATCTCCTGCTCCATCCCTTCGATTTCCCTCTTCAGCTGTTTGAGGTCAAGAGGCACATCCTTCACCGATTTTATTAGCTTTGAATCATAGTGTTTGAGCTCGCTCCTCTTTTCTTCAAGCTGATTACTGAACTGAATTAGCTGTATTTTGAGGGTGTTTGCCTCTATTCTTAGGTTCTGCACCTTGACTCCAAGCTGTTCTTTATTCTTCCTGAGCTCTTCAATCTCCTTTCTTAACTCTTCTCTCCTGTTTCTCAGCCCTTTAAGTTCCTCTTTTACCTCTTCTTCGAGATCTTCAAGCTTTTTAAGCTCTTCATTTAGTTTTTCAATTGCCTCTTCGTTTGTAGTTATATTCTTCCGGAGGGCATTTATCTTGTTTATAAGCCCTTCGATTTCCTCTTCAAGGTCTGCCTTTCTGGGAATCAGCTCTTCGGTTATTCTCGTATCAAGACTCTCAAGTTTGGATTCAACTTTGCTGAGTTCCTCCCTCAGCTTACTTATCTCGTGTTCAACCTCCCTTATCTGCTGGTTGATTTCCCTTGCCTCTGGGTTGTCGAGGGCTTTTCTGAGCTTTTCTTTTTTCTTTTCCAGCCTCTGAATTTTTCCTGTTAGCTTTGCCAGTTCTCCTTTAGTATCGTTGATTTTTTTCTGAAGCGCTTCAATTCTCCTCTCACTTTCTTCAATATCCTCTTTTAAAGTCCGATCTTCGGTCAGAAGTCTATTCATCTCCCTCTGAAGGACTTGAATATCCTTGTTTGTGTCACTCTTTTTCATTCTCAGCTCAAAGAGTTCCCTTTCAAGCCCTTTAAGCTCGATTTTTAAGGCGTTTATGCTGCTTTCCAAGGCCTCCTTATCTCTTTCCAGAACCTGAACGCGTTTTCTGAGTTCTTCGATGTTTATGGTGAGTCTCCCTCTTGGTTTATAATAGCCGCCTACTATAGCACCGCTCCTCTCAAGGAGTTCCCCGGTTAGCGTTACCATCCTGAGTTTTCCTATTCCTGCACTTCTGGCTTCGTCCATGTCCCTGACAACGAGGGTATCACCGAGAGCATAGGAAACAGCGTTTTTAAAGCGTGGATTGTATTCTACTAAGTCCATTGCGGGTATTCCGAAGGATGACCTCTCCCGCATGGAGCGGGGCTTTATCTTGTTGAGGGGAAGGAAGGTCAGTCTTCCCAGCTTGCTCTTCTTCAGGAAATTAATCGCCTTTTCGGCAACCCTATCATCTTCAACTACAACATTATCTGCATGGGATCCGAGTGCAACATCAATGGCTGTGAAGTATTTCTCATCTCTAACTCTTATCAGCTCACCGAGAGAGCCATATACACCCTCAATATTGGCTCTTTTAATGGCTTCAATAGCTCTGTTACCCCTTGCTTCCTTCTGAGCCTCGGCTTTTATGAGCTCATTTTTGGCTTTTTCATACTGTCCAAGGATCTCCTGATATCTTTTATTCTTCTCTTCCAGCTCCTTTTCTGCCTTTCTCAATCTGCTCTCTGCCCTGTTCATTTTATTTTCAATCTCACCGAGCTCAGCTCTCTTCTCTCCTATGGCCTGCTGTGTATCCTTTATTTTTTCTCTGAGAGCTGTTCTCTTCGCATTGTTCTGGACTATCTTACCCTGCAGATTTTCAATTTCTTCATTGAATCTGTTTATATCGCTCTCTTTCATATACATTTCTTTTTTGGCTTCCTCAAGCTCTTCTGTAACTTTATCAAATTCCTGCTTCGCTATGGAGAAGTTTTTGTCTATCTCGCCGAGCTTTATAACAAGCTCATTTCTCTCGACTTCCTTTTCTTCAATCTCTTTCAGGAGTTTTTCTTTTCTCTTCTTCCATCTTTCGATGGAATTTTTACTCTTATCGATCTCCGTTGAGACTTTCTTGAGATCTTCATTAGCCTTCGCCAGCCTTCTCTGGCTCTCCTCTATTTCCTTTTCTGCCAGTTCTATGTTCTTTTTGGCCATTTCTATCTTTGAGTGAACTTCGCTTATTTTCCTTGTAATGTCAAGGATGCCATCTTCACTCTTTTCCTCCAGTTCTCTCTCGATTTCTTCAAGTTCATTCTCCCTGACAATTATCTCCTTTGCGATTTCCTTCAATCTGCTCTCAATCTCCTCTATCTCTTTCTCCACCTGTTCATTCCTGAGTTTGCTCTCTTCAATTTCGCTTTCTAACCTTTTTATCTCCCCAACAAGTAGTGTTACTTTTGCCTTTTCCAGCTTCTCTTTCAGATCGAGGTACCTCAGCGCATCGTTTCTCTCTTTCTCCAGCTTGTCCAGTTGTTTTTTCACTTCATTTATGAGCAGGTCCACCCTTGCTAAGTTCTCTTCAGCCTGTTTAAGCTCTTCTAACGCCTTTGCTTTTTTGGAGTCATATTCTGCTATACCCGAAATCTCATCTATGATTAAACGCCTCTCAAGCGGACTCATTTTGATGAATTTGGTTATATCGCCTTGGAGAACGAGGTTGTAACCCTCAGGAGAGATCATGGCAGCGCTCAGGATATCAAGGATATCACTTCTACTCGTTCTCTTCCCGTTCAACCAGTAAGTACTTCTCCCATCGGGATAAACCCTTCTCTTAATGACAACTTCATCTTCATCTATAGGAAAGCCCCTATCCTCATTGTTGAAATGCATAGCGACCTCAGCATACTTTGCCGGGCTTTCGGATTTAGTTCCGGCAAATATCAGGTCACTTATCCTTGTAGCCCTCATAGCTTTAGCTGATAAACCGCCGAGAACAAAGAGAACAGCATCGCCTATGTTGCTTTTACCGCTCCCATTGGCGCCAACAATCGCTGTGAATCCCTTAGAAAATGGGACAACAACTTTTCTGTTACCATATGATTTGAAACCCTTCATTTCGAGCTTCTCGATGTATGGCATCTTATACACCTAAGTTTAAGAATTGCATTGATAGTTATATAACTTTACCCTTATTCGACTATTCGCCTGATCAGAGCCTTGGTCTTTTCATCGATACCATCACTCACACTCACATAGAAATTGGAGCTGGTTAGAATTGCCATGTCCCTGAGCTTTCCCACAAATCTCAGAGTGGACATAACCCCATGTTCAATCATGAGATATTCCAAAGCGTCGAGGATTATATCAGAGTGCTGTTGTCTGGCGTGCTCTAAAATTAAATTCTCGATTATATATAACTGGGATGGATGTACTGCCAGAGGATGTTCTAATTTGCTTATCCATATTGGATGAACATTTTGGTTTTTTATGCGTTCAGGATGTGTCCGTGTTATTAAAATTTTAATCCGGTATGTGTCCTTGTTGAGTATTTTCTCTACGTCTCTATAGTCTATTACTTGCAGGTCAATGTTACGCTTATGAAAAATTTTTAGCATACATTCTCACCTTGTTATGAAATAGTCAGTCCGGCATTTTATAAGTTTTACTAAATGAACTTGCATTATGTAAAACATGTCACAACATGTTATAGCAACAAAAAAGATTAAAAATAAGAGAACAGATCACTCCTCTCTTTCACAGAGTTCGAGAAGAATTCCACCTGTACTCTTCGGGTGTACAAAAGTTATCCTTGCCCCTCCAGCACCTTCCTTTGGTTCTTCATAAATCAGACGATATCCTTTTTCCTTGAGATCTCTCATATGCTCTTCGATGTTCTCAACCCCTAATGCAATGTGGTGGATTCCTTCCCCTCTCTTAGCGATAAATTTGGCTATTGCTGAGTTCTCATCTGTGGGTTCGAGAAGCTCAATTCTGCTTTCTCCAACATGTAGGATTGCTGCCCTGATCTTTTCTCTTGGCACTTCCTCTATCTCATCAACCTTGAGGCCGAGGCCTTCCCATATCTTTATGGCATCATCCAAATTCTTAACGGCTATTCCTATATGGTCTATTTTCTTTATCATACCTTCACCCCCAAGCTTTTTTCCAAAACAACCTCAGCGGCAGAGTAGGGATCAAGTTCTCTACTGAGGATTCTATCTATGAGATACATTAGTTCATCTTCTCGCATCTTTTCTCCGATTCTCTTTGCTATCATACTTGACACAATTGTTTTAACCTCCTCTTCCGCTCTGAACTTCCTTTTTCGTTTAATTTCACCGCTTTCTTCAAGGAATTTCTTGTGTCTTTTAATGGAATTCCACAATTCTTGGATTCCTTTTGTTGATGTTGCGATTGTTTTTATTATTGGTGGTCTCCAGCCACGCTTAGTCCATTTTTCCTTCTCAAGATCGAGCATCATTTCAAGTTCAAAAACTGTCGCATCTACTCCCTCTTTGTCGGCTTTATTGACAACAAAAATGTCAGCAATCTCCATCAGTCCAGCTTTTATGGCCTGTATATCATCCCCAAGCCCCGGAACTGTGGTTAAAACGACAGTGTCAGCTGTTTTTACTATATCGACTTCTATCTGACCGACACCTACGGTTTCCACAAAAATTACATCGCAACCAAATGCATCGAGAACTTTTATTGCATCATTGGTGGCTTTCGCCAAGCCTCCGAGACTTCCACGGGTCGCCATGCTTCGTATAAAAACTCCCGGATCTGTTGAATGTCTCTGCATTCTTATTCTATCACCTAACAAAGCCCCACCGGTGAATGGGGATGTTGGATCTATTGCGATAACCCCGACGATTTTGCTCTCTTCTCTCGCCACCTTTATCAGTTTGTCCAGAAGTGTGGATTTTCCAGAACCCGGGGGGCCTGTTATTCCAATGACATGAGCGTTTCCGGTGTATCTATAGATTTTCTTAACTATCTTCCGGGCATTCTCATCATCGTTTTCCACAAGGGTTATGAGTCTTGCTGCGGCTCTCTTATCCCCTCTGAGCATTCTGCTAATTAGATCCTCTATCATTATCATCACTTTGGCTAAATTATCCATAAAAGAATATAAAACTTTAGGCTGAGAACTTTCTGAGCTTTGTGATGTTTTCATCGATGAAGGTGATTATATCCTCTATCGGGCTTCCCGGCCCAAAAACTTTTGCAACACCAATTTTTTCAAGCTCCTGAGCATCGTCTGGTGGTATAATGCCGCCTGCAATCACGAGGACATCTTTATTTGGCTTAAGTCCTTTTTCCTCAAGAAGTTTGAGAATCTTTGGGATGAGAACCATATGAGCGCCTGAGAGTATGCTTATTCCGAGAACATCGGCATCTTCCTGAATAACGCTTTCAACAATCTGTTCAGGAGTTTGTCTTATTCCTGTGTATATAACTTCAAATCCTGCATCCCTCAGAGCCCTTGCTATGACTTTAGCGCCTCTATCATGTCCGTCAAGACCGGGCTTGGCGACTATAATCCTAACTTTTGAGCGCTCAACCATTTCCACCACCAGAAAGATTTTTGTTCTGTGAGGTATTTAAAGGTTGTCAAAAATCAAGTCTATCTTTTACAATGGATTTTTTATCCAAGCCAAGGATTTTTAAGCCTTTTCGTCAATCCTCTAACCATGATGGATCTGCACACTCATACAGTATTTTCTGATGGAGTTGGAGAAATATCTGACAACATCGCCAGAGCAGAACAGAGGATGCTTAAACTGATTGGTATAAGTGACCATATGCACTACTTCACTCCTAAAACGTTCAATAGCTATGTGTTTCAAATTAAGCGTTTTAAAAAGGAGAGCGAAGTAAAAGTCTTAGCAGGAATAGAGGCAAATATCTTCCCCGGCGGTGTGGATATTACAGATAACATGGCTGATAAGCTTGATTATGTGATAGCATCTGCTCATGTATGGTTAGAACCCGGGAGAGCCGAGGTATATCTTGATCTGATAAAAACTGCCCTTCGGGACGAAAATGTCGATGTAATTGGTCATTTCGGCAATCTATTTCCACATATTGGTTATCCAAAAGAAGAGGAGCTTATAGAAATCATAGAACTTGCGGAAGCAAATGGCAAAGCCTTTGAAATAAGCTCTCGATACAAAGTTCCTGAGCTGGGTTTCGTCAGGGCATGTATTCAGAGAGGAGTAAAGCTAACCCTCGGGAGTGATGCACACATGCCGGAGGATGTTGGGAGGGTAGGATGGGCTCTGAAGCTCTTCCGAAAAGCAGGGGGGAAGGATGAAGACCTGCTGTTTTCTGAGCTATTATAAAACCTCGAACCCAAGCTCTTTCAGCTTGATAACTATCTCAATTGGAAAACCTATGACATTGTAAAAGTCTCCTCTAATCCACTCCACGAAAAGGGCTCCTTTCCCCTGTATTCCATAGGCTCCTGCCTTGTCCATCGGCTCTCCTGTCTTTATATATGCAAGAATCTCACCGTCGCTCAGCTCTCGGAACTTTACCTGCGTGGTAACTGCACCACAGAGTTCTTTTCCCTCGTGAATTATGCAGTATCCCGTTGTAACGAGATGCGCCCTTCCGCTTAGGCGCTTCAGCATTTCATAGGCCTCTTTCTCGTCTTTTGGTTTTCCAAGGATTTTTCTGTCAGCTGAAACAACTGTATCCGCTCCTACTACAGTCCCTCCTGTTCTTGAGAATACTTCCTTCGCTTTTCTTCTCGCAATCTCAAGGACAAAAGCTTTGGGATCATTGAGGTCACAATTTTCATCAGCCCTGCTCGGTACTACCCTGAACTCCCGAATGAATCTGGCGAGTATCTCACGTCTTCTTGGTGAAGCAGATGCCAGAACCAGCATAGTATCTTCTACTGAAAAGAGTTAAAAAATCTTGCGAGAACTTAACCCGGCGATGACGATAATTTCGCTAGCTGAGGTGTGATGATTACCCTCGCAGCTGAGCCTTTATTATGCATCCTTTGGAAATATCGGTATTTATCTCCCGACCTTTTAAGGATTCAATTTCGCTACCCAGGAATTCGAGTCTCCCGTTGAACTCGATGGTGCTTAAAATAGCACCGAGTGTTTCAAGAGGGTCGTGCCTCTCTTCTATTTTTACTACTGTATAAAAGAAGAAAGTGAATTATAAAAAGTTTTCTCAGAGGGTTGCCCACACCTCTATTCCTGCCTCAAAGAGTCTCTTCAGCTCTCTTCCAATTGGTGTGTTTTTGCTAACTTTGATTATGCCTTTTTTATTTGGTGTCGCTGTGAAGACGTACTGCTCTCCGCCGTAGAACTTGAGAGGTTTTTTGGCATAATCAGGTGAAACCCTCAGGACCATCGTTTTCTTTTTCTCTTCAACCTCCACAGGGATTCTCTCCTTTGGTTTCTCCGCTTCTCTCTCAGTGAAGCTCTTGACGTCGATGCTTATCCCCACTTTCTTTTCTATCTCCGTTATTCTCTTGCCTTTCTTTCCGATTATGGCAGGAATGTCGAATTCATCGGCATAGATAACGGCTCTGTGGGGACTAACTATCTCCACTTCTGCATAAACATCAGGCAGAAACTTCTTTATCTCCTGTTTAAGCCTTTTCTCGGCCAGTTTTAGTGCAGGGGACTTTTCCTTTTTCTTCACAGGAACGACGCTTATTTCCTCACCGTAGGTGTATATCTCGTATTCAAGTTCTCCTGTTTCAAAGTCCCTGACTTCAATGACAGGCCTTGCTAAATCCTCCTCCCTCATTCCGCTTGGCACTTTAACCATATACTCAAGTGTCAGAACTTTGGCAACTCTTCCAGCCTTTATGAATATTACAGTGTCGACAATCTGAGGAATTACTCCAAGTTCTACCCTACCTATGAACCTCTGAACTGCATCAATGGGCTTTGTGGCATGGACGACACCAACCATGCCGACTCCTGCGAGCCTTAAATCGGCGTATATTTTAAAGTCACTCGTCTTTCTCATCTCGTCAAATATTGTGTAATCCGGTCTTACGAGAAGGAGTATGTCACCTGTCTTCTCCATCCTGCCGCTCAGTGCAGTATACTGTGTAATCTCCTCTCCAACCTGCAGATCACGCGGCTTTTCCATGGTCTTAACTATTTTACCCATTGAGGCATACCACTCGGCCAGTGCTTGGCCGAAGGTTGTCTTGCCTTCTCCGGGAGCTCCAGCTATGAGGATACCCTGAGCCCTGTCTTTGAGCCTTTCAAGGAGCTTCTCGGGAAGAGCATAGTCTTCGAGGCTGAGCTTTGTAATCGGTCTGACTGCGGTTATTTCGATTCTATCGGCAAAAGGTGGCTTGGCTATGACTATACGGTAGTTTCTAAGCTGTACAACTGTTGCACCCGGTTCATCAAGTTCTATGAAGCTTTCAGGGTCGCGTTTGGCCCTTTCCACTATATCATCGGCTATCTCCTCAAGCTCTTTATCCGTGAGGACGTCATTACTTATTGGGACTAACCTCCATTCTCCTGGTTTTCCCTTTTTTGCCAGAGGAAGTATCCCAGCCTTCAAGTGGACACTCATGGTTGTTTCATCAAAAAAGTCCTCTAAACGATGCTTCACTTCCTTTTTTGCCTCCAGATAAATAACATCTATTCCCTTTGCTATTGCCACATCCCTCTGTATCCGGTCTCCTGTAATGAGGGTGGCATTCGTTTCCTTCGCAATTTCCCGAATAATGCTGTCTATCTCACCAGCTTTAGCTCTACTAATCTGCCAGAGCTCTGGTCTCTCTCCATAAAACTCAAGAAGGATTTCACTTCTATCTGCCATTTGTCTGAGTTTTTTAAGCTCCTCTAATCCGACATGCCCGATGGCCTTTCCTTCATTTGCCTGATGTTCGATTTCGGCAACAACAGCCTCGGGTATTATCAGCTTGATTTTTTCCTCAATCCCAGTGAGAAACTGGGTTAAGCGTCCATCGACAATAACACTGGTATCAGCAACAAATACTCTCATTTTTCTCACCTCTTTATCTCAGAAACTCCCTCACACTATTTTCTGTTTATAAGCTTTTGGTAAAGGTTCATAAAGGTTTAGATATCAGTACTTAATTAGGTGGGAATATGGGCAGGATCATATCCATTGCATCCGGGAAGGGTGGAACAGGTAAAACAACAACCACTGCAAATCTCGCCGTTGCTCTTGGCATGAAAGGACAAAGTGTGTGTGCTATTGATGCCGATCTAACAATGGCAAATCTGAGTCTTGTGATGGGAATTGATGATGCCGATGTTACTATTCACGATGTCCTTGCAGGAGAGGCAGATATAAGGGATGCAATATACTCAACCTCATATGAAAACGTGGCTCTTATCCCGGCGGCTGTTGACTGGGAGCATGTTATGAAGGCAGATCCTCGAAAGTTACCTGAGATAATAAAATCGCTGAAAAATAACTTTGATTTCATACTTATAGATTGTCCAGCAGGTTTGCAGATGGATGCTATGAACGCAATGCTTAGCGGTGAAGAGGTTATTCTCGTAACAAATCCTGAGATATCATGCATAACAGATACCATGAAAGTTGGCATAATTTTAAGAAAAGCCGGATTGGTTGTTTTAGGCTTTGTTTTTAATAGATACGGAAGGAGCAAGAATGATATTCCACCCGATGCCGCGGAGGAGGTTATGGAAGTTCCTCTTTTAGCAGTTATTCCAGAGGATCCAGCGGTGAGAGAAGCTACACTCGAAGGTACTCCTGTTGTAGAATATAAACCCCAATCACCCGGAGCCCAAGCATATGTTAAACTGGCTGAACAGATAATAAGAATTGCAGGATGGAAAGCCAGAGTAATGTATTGATTTCTTTTTGAGATAATTTTTTAAGTGCAATTCATGTTTTTAGAGAGCATATAAAAACTCATCCAAGGAGAAATAGATAATGCTTTTCAGCTGTTAATATAAGAAGTCCGTGGTGAGGAAATTGTGCTTAATAGCGGGTGGAATAGGGTCAGATTTGAAGTCAAAGTTTGTTAAAATGATACATGCAGGAAAACACCGAGGTAAAGATTCCTTTGGTGTTTGGACTAATGGAGGAGTTCTGAGAAGTGATGATTTTGATAAAATTCCTGAAATACCTGAGGGCAGGATAGGTCTTATACAGTGCAGACTTGCCATTGTAGGATCATTGACTCATACCCAGCCCTTCGCGAATGAAATTTCTTTGGTTCATAACGGGGAGGTATACAACCACATTCTTTTAAGAGAGTATCTTCACAAACAGGGAATACGTTTTGAAAGTGATGTTGATAGTGAGGTAATACTCCGTTTAATTGAATATTTCTTAGAAAAGAACCTTCCCATTCCAGCTATCATCAGGAAAATTATGTTTATGGTGAATGGGGATTATGCTGTAGCTTTTTCAGACAGGGAGGGGAAGAAGATATATCTTTTCAGGGATCCTGTTGGGATAAGGCCATTGTATTATTCACCCAGGGGATTTTTTGCTTCGGAGAAGAAGGTTCTCTGGAGCATTGGAGAGGAAGCATACCCTGTTAAGCCCGGCTATTTGGTTGAAATATCAGAGAAAGGAATTAGGAGCACGCAAATATTCAGCTTAAGTGAGTTAAGAGGAAGAAACTTTGAGTTTCAAAAAGCTGAAGCTTCATTGAGTAATATGTTAGATTACGCCATAAAATTGAGATCTACTAAAAACGTGGGAGTTCTCTTTTCTGGAGGACTTGATAGTGCGCTTTTAGCTTTATTGGCCTCCAAGTATTCCAATGTCGTTCTCTACACTGCAGGGGCGGAAGGAAGCTCTGATTTAGAATGGGCAAGGAAAGTGAGCGAAAAACTTGGGTTAAAACTGAGAGAGTTTGTGTTTGATATAGAGGATGTTGAAGAAGCGGTAAAAAGGGTGATATATGCCATAGAAGAGCCGGATGCCATGAATTTAGCGATAGGGATCCCGCTATACTTTGCTACAAAAGCCGCCTCTGAAGATGGGATTAAGGTTCTTTTGAGCGGTCAGGGGGCTGATGAGCTTTTCGGGGGATACCATAAATATCTCAAAGACCCCTCACTGATGTATGAAGACTTGGTTAACTTGGGTGAAAGAAACCTGGTTAGAGATGACAAGGTGGCAATGTTTAATAGTGTAGAAGGGCGTTTTCCTTTCTTGGATTTAAACATAATCAGGATTGCTCTGAGGACACCTCTTAGGTATAAAATCCATGGTAATATAAGAAAGTATCTTCTAAGAAAGGTGGCACTTAAACTTGGACTTCCAAAGGAAGTAGCACTAAGGGATAAAAAAGCATGTCAATATGGTACAAATTCCCAGAAACTGCTAAAAAAGATTGCAAAAAAGCAGGGCATGAGGCTCTCATCTTATGTTAAGACGCTCTTTAAAGAGGTGTTTAAACAAAACTAAACGTTCTGAAACGTTCTTTAACTTTTGGAAAGTTCAGACTATATCTTATTCCCCAAATGCTAACAGAACAAAACGATTTCGTGAAAAAGGCTTAAATATAGGTTTCCCACTACTTATCTCGGGTGAAAAATAATGGAAATCAAAAAAGGATTGGTTTTAACATGCATTTTCATTCTCATTGTAAGTTTAACCAATACAAATTATGTGCATGCAGAAGGTGTGAATATTGTGATTCTTGTGAGTGATAACGAGGCGGACTCAGCAGTTGCCATGAGTATTGCATCCCTTTTGAATGTGAGTGTTGTTGTTACCCCATGGGGTATATACAATCCCAATGTCACGGCTGAAATAATAAAACAGATGCCGGATAAAGTCATAATAATCGGCGGTCCTGTTGCTGTTCCTGTTGAGTATGAACAGGATTTAGATAATCTTGGGATACCCTATGAAAGGTGGTATGGCGAAGATAGGTATTCAACTAACATACGTGTTCTTGAAAATGCGGAGGATGAATTTCCAGGAATATTCAATAATGTCGAGGTTCTCATAATTAACGGACGTGATCAAGGGGCAATAGAGACAATAAAGAAGCTGGAACTTAAGAATATAGTCCCGATATTTGTGGATAATGGACTTGAGAATCAAACGGAGGTTATAGGACATTTAATCAAACCAAGAAAAGTTGTACTCGTTAAAAGCCCCCTTTTGACACAGGAGATGTCTGTGGTACTGCAACAAATGATTGAAAGGAATGGTATAACCATATCTCAGATTACTGTTGAAGCTAACAGGGAATTGTGTCTTGGGGTTATAGCCAATACACAATCCATTTTAGAACTTGCCAAAACTACACTCGATGATTTAAAGATTCCCGGTGCAAAGAATATGCTTAAACTGGCCAATAAAGAACTTCAAAAATCAAAAGAGGAGTACAACAGAGGAAACTATGTGCTGGCATATAGGTATGCTATATACGCCCGGAATCATGCGGATGTTGTTATATTCTTGGCTGGTAGAGAGAAAAATAAAATACTACACGGTCTCCCAAATGTAGCTCTTGAACATGATATTTTAAGGCTACAGATTCAGATACAGGCCTTAGCTAATTCCGGAGCCGACGTTAGTGAAGTTCAGAAATTAATTCAACAAGCTGAGGATTATTTGCAAAAAGGGGACTTGGAGTCAGCTTTTGATATTGTTCAAGTTATCAAAGAAAAATTAAAGAACTTATTTGTTAATGAAAAGAGCAAGAATAAACATGAACCGGATCACTCAAGAGGCAGAAGACATTGAATAACGCAGATATTGTCGCCTCGTGGCATTATATCGAAAGCAAAGACTTTTATTTTGTTTATCTATTTCTTCTTGATAGCTATGAAAATACTGATGGTTGGACATTATCCCCCTCATGGCGGTGGAATTGCAAATCATCTTGATAATCTTGTCAGGGAACTAAGGGAAAGACATGAAGTATATATTCTAACATACGGTCCTATAAAACCCCGGGATTTTGAGAGGAGATTCGTTTATCAGGTTAGAGTACCTAAAATAATGGGAATTAGGGGCATAAGTTTTTCCATATTAGCAGCAAAAAAAATTGTAGAACTCCACGAAAAATTTAGATTCGATATAATCCATGCCCATTTTGTTGGAACAACAAGTTATGCTGGAGTCCTTGCAAGGAAGAAGATAAGAGTGCCACTTGTGGTAACAGCACATGGAAGCGATTTGGATTTTATGTCAAAATTACCTCTGGGAAGATATTTTGTAAAAAGAAGCTTAATACAGGCTGATGCGGTTATAACAGTTAGTCATTATTTAGCAAAAAAAGCACTATATCTCGGAGCTGAAGATGTATATATCATCCCTAATGGTATAAAACTTCTAAAGTCCCACAATCTAAAAAAGGAGTTTATAACATTTATTGGGTCGTTAAGAGAATATAAGGACCCTGCAATCCTAATTCAACTTGCCAGAATTTTTCCAGCTGAGAATTTCCTTATTGTCGGTGAAGGTCCCCTCAGGAGGAGATTAGAGAAAAATTCACCTCCAAATGTGAGATTTTTGGGATATAGAACGGATATTGACAGGATACTCTCCCAGACTAAAATACTAATCCTTCCTTCAAAGAGGGAGGGATTTGGCCTTGTTGTAATTGAGGCAAATTCTCTTAAGGTTCCGGTAATAGGTAGGAACATCGGAGGTATTCCAGAGCTTATACGGAATAAAAAGAATGGGATTCTCTTTGAAAACTTTGAGGATCTTGTGGAGGCTTTAAGATCATTACTCGAAAAAAAAGAGGCTCGTAGAATGGGGCATGTTGGTTTTAAAATCTCAAAGAGATATCAATGGAAAAAGATTTCTAATGAGATCGAAGGAATATACATTAAATTACGCTCTCCTTAATTTCCCTCATTTTGTTAATCAATGTTGAAAGCTCGTCAAGGGTTATCTCATTTACAAGAAGCCTGCCTTGATAGCTGGTGGAGAATCTTACTATCCTGGTCTCTTTATTTAGGACATATTCCACGAGGAGATTCAGCTTATCACAGACATCGAGGAATTCTTCTGTTGATCTAACCCTAATTATCGGTAATTCTTTTTCAAAATTCTCCTCAACCTCAAGAAATGGGGCGTTTTTAAATAATCTTTTTAACTCTCTAATCGAGAATTGAAACAGATACTCATCTTCCTTAAACATAGCCATTCACGATTAAATTAATGATGTTTATATTCATAAATGTTGAGGTGAGAACATGACAATAATCATCAACATGAGAGGGATACAATATAAAAAAATCAAAATAGCAGCAAGATTCATAAGAGAGGGAAAACTCGTTGCATTTCCCACTGAAACGGTATATGGTTTAGGAGCTGATGCATTGAATGAGAAGGCCGTGAAAAAGATATTTCAGGCTAAAGGGAGGCCCCCTGACAATCCATTGATAGTCCATATAGCCAACTTTGAACAGCTTTATGATCTCGCCAGCTCAATTCCTAAAGAAGCAGAGATACTCGCCAAGAAATTCTGGCCGGGTCCATTAACTTTTGTCCTCCCAAAGAAAGATAGCGTTCCTTTAATAACAACTGGTGGGTTAGATACTGTTGCGGTTAGAATGCCTGCAAATGAAATTGCTCTCTCATTAATAAAACTCAGCGAGAGACCAATAGCCGCTCCTTCGGCTAATATAAGTGGAAAACCAAGCCCTACTTCCGCTGAGCATGTTATAGATGATTTTTACGGAAAGATTGAATGTATAATAGATGGAGGAGAAACCAAAATTGGCGTTGAATCAACGGTGCTCGATCTCACATTAAAACCCCCAATGCTTCTGAGACCCGGAGGATTGCCGCTTGAAGAAATAGAGAGGGTTATTGGGAGGATTAGGGTACATCCATCAGTTAAAGGACACATAGTTGATATTGCACGAGCACCCGGAATGAAATACAGGCATTATGCCCCAGATGCTCAAGTTATTGTAATTGAAGGCAGAAAAGATAAAGTTCATGAAAAGATAGTGGAGTTGATACAGGATTATCATCGTAAAGGGCTTAAAGTTGGCGTCATGAGTACCGGGGGATTTTATGAAGCGGATGTTTGCATAGATCTCGGTCGAAACAGTGAAGAGGTTGCCAGAAATCTCTTTAAAGCCCTCAGAGAGCTGGATAAAGAAGGTGTGGATGTAATACTTGCTGAGGGAGTTGAGGAAAGGGGATTGGGTTTAGCAGTTATGAACAGACTCAAAAAAGCCGCTGGACACAGAACGATAATACTTAAATAATCTTTAACGAAATAAAAACTACTTTAAAGTTTGGTATGAAATTAGTCGTCGTCTGAAATAACAAGAGGTGAGAAATTTGGTACTCTTGGGGACAGAAGCCCCAGAAGATCTTGAACAGATGGGATTTAGAAGGATTACTAATGGCAAGATCGGAGAGGGCCTAAAAGCTTTACTTCGAGCTGCTAAAGCCTATGAATCGAAAGGCTATCTTTTAGATTCTGCAAGGATATATAAGTATATTGGAATGTTCATGCTAAACAGAACAGGATCTATAGAAAAGTCCCGTCCACCCCTTCTCAGGAGTGCATACTTGTATGTTCAACTAATATCAAGGGAAATTGAGAAGGAAGAGGTTAATCTTGACAGGCTGGAAGAGTTTTGCATGAATGTTCTTGAGATATTCTCTGCCATTGAAGATTCCCAGAGTATCCAAAAATACGCTAAAGAATTTGCTAACATGTATGAAGACTTAGGAGATGCATATTACAATGCAGATGATTTTTTAGCGGCTATTAAAGTCTATGAGGCTGCTCTGCGGCATTACAGAATTATAGATGATAAAGAAGGCGTTCGCCTTATATCAGAAAAACTCGTTACCTTGTACGGGAAAATAGCTGAGGAAAAGCTTGAGAAAAATGATAATATTGGTGCCGCAGATATTTTCTTTAAGGTAGCATTTTTTATCAAGGATCTCTTCGGATATGACATACATTTCATGGAAATGATGGATACAGCAGGAAAGAACTATGAGAAAGCTAGTAAACTGAGCTATGCAGAAGGTGACCTTGACAAGACGACAGAACTTTTAGTAAAGGCTCAATATGCCTATCTCTTAGGCCGTAATTTCAACCGGGCAAAGCTCATAGGGTTAAATGTGAGTCGGATGTTGTACCAAGTAATAGGGACATATAAATCTATAAATGAGCTTGAAACAGCAGCTAAAAAATCTATGGAGCTTGTGAAGGCATTGATAGCCCTTGGAAAATTCGAAAATGCAATCGAAGTATATAAAAATGTTCTTGAACTGTCTGCAAAATTGGAATACAAAGTTGAAATTAGAAAATCAATACTGGAGTATCTTGCTGCATTAAAAAGCGATGTTTATATTCTTGGAATTCTTGAGAGTGTTGAGTTTTACATCAAAAAGAAAAAATATAATGAGGCTCTTGAGCTTATTGAGAATGCATTTGTTAGATACAGAGAAGAACTTGGTAAAATACAAAAACTTCTCTACAGTGCTGAAGGATTGGGACGAAAATGAATCTGTTAAGATATAAATAGCAATGTAAAAATAAACAGTGGAAGATAATTACTAAAACAATTATGGTGAACCCGGGGTCACCTGAACCCTCGGAAGAGGCACATGATAGGGAAGCCTCATTTCCTTGGCTATTGCCATCATCAGAGGGGTTATCTCGTGAGTTATTGAATTTACAACCTCGGCAAACATCAATGGGTCCATCTTCTTCTCCTTTTCCCATACATCAAGGAGTGCATCTATTTTGTCTCTCTGAGGAGGCACATAGAATACTTCACCTGTAATTACTGCTCGAGCTATTTCTGGATTATATCGTATATTATATTCAAAGAGAATTTCTATACCGTTTATTTTTCCTGTTGGAGTTTTCAGTTCCCCAAGTCGCATTTCTTTAATCTTTGGAGAGAGGTTAACCTCAATTTTACCGCCTACCGCCCCAGAGGCTGTCTTTTCAAATTCGATTTTTTTTATGTTCATTCCAAGTATTGACATTTCATTTCACCACCTCTTTTTCTACTTTAATCTCCATCCGTAGAGCTTTAAACTTTTGGGCTTAATTTCTTCCATGCCAAGGGAAAAAGTCGTCAGGATATGGGATGAGAGGGAAGTGATATATACCCCGAAGAGATGGTGCCACCTCTGGGGGAAGAGGGAGAAAGCACTCAGCATAATGGAGCGTCTTGAACAGTTTGACCCTCAGCTCTATGGTAGCGTTGCAAGGGGAGATGTAAGGAGTGATAGCGACATAGACATTTTTATCCCCTACAAAGTGCCCAGCTACCTCATCGAGCTCGCTCTTGAAGGGTTGGTGAGCAAAAGGAGGATAGTGATGGCGACACCATGGCACCTCATTAAGGGTGTTATTGAGATAGACGAGGAGACCACCGTCACCTTTCCGTTAATCGATCCCACAGATAGAGAGCTGGAGTTCTACAAGTGGGGCGGAATGATAGATCTTTGGGAGGTAAAAACTCAGCAACGCGTTCCCGGTGTTAACAAGAGGCTCATCTTGATAGTTCCAACTGAAAGAGGACATCTTGAGCGAGAAGTCGTTGGAAGGGAAAGTGAAGTAGCAAAGGTTTTAGGCGTTAGTATCGGTATCGTAGAGGAGCGTGTTAAAATCCTCACGAGGAGGGACAGTATAGGTAGAACCGGAATCTACATCAATGAGGAAGTTCCTGAGTGGATGAGCTTTGAAGAGGCTTTGAAACTCATAGCAGACCGTGATCCGAACGTCAGGAGAAAGGTGAAGGAAGCAGGAGGGATTTAGCCTCCCAGCCTTTCAAATATCATTGATATTTTGATCAGCAGTATATGATGAGATGACTTCATTTTCAGGTTTGCGGCAGTTCTCATTTGGGTTTGGGAGCTTTATGTACTGGGGGGCTGTTCCACCGTCTGGAAATCAACAACAAACACCATCTTACCCTCTTCAACCATTTACGAAACCAGCTCCTTCGAAGATCATGAGTTTATTGCCGGCAACATCTGTAACCGTGAGCTCAACCTTTCCACCCAGAATACCTGCAAGTTCATCTGCAAGTCTCTGATATGCCTTTTTCTGGTTATCTGTGAACTGATCAGCGGTTGTGGCACCGGTTAGAGCGCTAATATGATATATGTCATCCTTTTCAAGTATCAAATCCCATTCATAGTTCTGTCCCACAAGGGAGACGATATAGTCAGCGGTTTTTTGGGCTTCTTCTTTTGTTGTTCCCTCATAATAAACTCTGACCTCTCCGGAGGCGACGTATCTGTATTTGCTCTTGGTGGAGAGGAGATCTTTTGAGTCCTGTGTGATGACGGTAACGGTTACAGGAGAGCCGTTAAAAACATCTTGGCTTATCCTTGAAGCAAGGAGATGCAGATAAAAACGTGTTGCTGGCTCTATTTCGTCTGAACTTTTATAGGTGCTCGTTATCTTTACGATGTAGCTCTCTTCAGATTTCGTCAGGAATACATCGGTGTTGTTCTTAAAACCAAACTCGTTCTGCAGGAATAGAGCAAGATTCTTGGCAATGCTTGGAGAAACATCTCCGGAGTAGTGAATCTTGGTGTGTCCGATTGTTACCGTTTTTTCAGTGCTGGCCTTAGGATTGCTGCTTATACACCCGCTCGCTGCTGTGATTAATGCAGCGAGAATTAAAACAGCCAGTATTTTTCTCATTCGATCACCTTCCTATGATGCAAAAACCATCTCACAAAATAGAAAAGCGAGACAGGTTTTTGCTTTCTATAGTCCTATGGTCCAGTGTATATAAATCTTGCCTTTATTGTGTTGAAAACAAAAATTAAAAACGTTAATCTGCACAGCATTTCTCTCTCATGTGTGCCGGTAGAATCTCCCTGAAGCCTGTGTACTTCCAGATGGCCTTTGGAAGCTTCACGACACCCTCTTCAGTCTGAAAGTTTTCGAGGATAGCGACTATCGCCCTTGAGGTAGCTATGGCGGTCGAATTGAGTGTGTGGACGAATTTGGGCTTCTCGTGGGTCTTGTCGCGGTAGCGAATGTTCAAGCGTCTCGCCTGCCACTCAGTGCAGTTGCTGGCCGAGACAACTTCCCTGAATTTACCTTGGCCTGCCATCCAAGCCTCAATGTCGTACTTTTTGGCTGCAACATAACCTAAGTCGCCGGTGCAGATGTTCACAACGCGATAGGGTATCTTAAGTTCTTGAAATATCTCCTCAGCGTTTTTGATTATTCTTTCATGCCATTCCCAGCTCTCCTCTGGCCTTGAATAGACGAACTGCTCAACCTTGTGGAACTGATGCACTCTGAATATTCCCTTTGTGTCCTTGCCAGCAGTCCCAGCTTCTTTCCTGAAACACGGGCTTATCCCGGCATATAACAGAGGTAAATCAGCTCCATCAAGTATTTCATTGGCATGAAGCCCGGCGAGAGGATGTTCAGAGGTTGGGATTAGATAGAGGTCTTCACCCTCTACCTTATAGATGACGTCCTCAAAGTCGCCGAAGCTGGTAACGCCCTCCTCAACGAAACGCCTGACCATGTATGGTGGAACTACAGGGATAAAGCCCTTTTCGATGAGTTTGTCGAGGGCAAACCGGAGCAATGCCAAATCGAGGATGACCAGCTCATTCATGAGGTAGTAAAAGCGTGAGCCGCTTACCTTCGCAGCTCTCTCAAGGTCTGCTCCCCTTAGGAGTTCGAGCATATCAACGTGAAGCCTCGGTCTCCAGTCGAGGAGCTCGTACTCCATCTCTCCAAGGCTCTGCTCTTTAAAGCTTTCGAGAAAGCCTTCCCAGACTCTTGCCTTTCCCCAGAATCTTATGGGTACATTTTCGGTGTCATCTTTGCCGATAGGAACGCTTTCGTGGGTGATGTTTGGTAAACGCCAGAGGTAGTAGTCAATTTTCTTTCTGATCTCTTCAATTTCCTTTTCCAAGGTTTCAATCTGCTGGACTATCTCTTTGCTTTTGGCTAAGAGGTCATCTACGCTTTCACCTGCTTTTTTTCTTTTTCCTATTTCTATGGCAATCCTGTTTCTATCGCGTCTGAGGGTGTTGATTTTTCTGAGGTTCTCCCTCCATCTCCTGTCCAGCTCAAGAATTTCATCTATCCATTTGAGTTTCTCTATTTCTCCACGCTTTATCAGGTCTGCTTTAACGGTATCTGGGCTTTCACGGATGAGCTTTATGTCAAGCATGCTATCACCTTAGAAATAAAATGATGCTGTTGTTTAAAAATATTTGCTGATTGGTTGCTTTGAGGAATAAAGGACTAAAACCCAAAAAGAATCACTTCCACATCCTCATCCTCCTCAAGTATCTCAACATTCTCAGGTACCTCAATGAAACCATCCGCCTCAATAAAGCTTGTCACTGCCCCACTGCCCTTTAATATTGGTATAGCTTTTTCTCCTTCAATCCTGACAGGGAGGAACTGTCTCCTTCCTTTGACGGAGAATATCTTGTGGGCAAGCTTTTTCTGAGCTGTTCTGTGCTCATAACCCTGTCCAATAAGCTTCCTGATGAGTGGAGCAACTAAGAGTGTGAAGTTCGTCAAACAGCTCGTTGGATAGCCGGGAAGGCCGAATATGGGTTTTCCACCTATTAATCCTATTATCGTAGGTTTCCCTGGCTGGATCGCAATACCGTGAACCATAATCTCTCCAAGCTCCTCGATGATTGAGGCCGTTAAATCCCTTATCCCCCCGCTCGCACCGCCAGAGAGCAGAATCATATCGCAACATCTAACACCTCTAAGAATAAGTTCTCTCAGGCTCTCTCTGTCATCTTTGGCTATTCCAAGGAAAATTGCTTCTCCTCCTATCTCTCTAACAGCATCAGCTATAGCTCTTCCATTTATATCGTAAATTTGCCCATGTTTCAGGTTTTTTCCCGGGAGAACAACCTCGTTTCCCGTGCTTATCACGGCCACTCGGGGTTTTCTGAAAACCTTAACCTCACTAAAGCCCACAGCTGAGAGGAGGGCAGTTTCCTTGAACCCAAGCCTTTGACCCCTTCTCAGGAGATGCTTGCCTGCAGGTATATCCGCCCCTGCCTTCATGACTCCAAGACCGGGATAGGCAGGTTTGTAGATTGTAACCTCATCTCCTTCCCTGTCGACATCCTCAAACTGTACTACGGCATCTGCTCCCTTTGGCAGAGGTGCACCCGTGGAGATATAGACACTCTCATCCTTATTGAGTGTGATTTCAGGTGTATCTCCTGCGTTTATTTCCCCAATTACCCTCAGTATTGCGGGATTGCTCTCGCTTGCCATGAATGTATCCTCCGCTCTGACAGCATAGCCATCAACGGTTGCTCTATCGAAAGGAGGAACATTTATGGGGCTTCTAACGTCTTCGGCCAGTATTCTTCCAAGGACATTTTCTATCGCCACTTCCTCGATTTCGCTCTTCAAGGGAAGCGAATCAATAATCTTCAGGGCCTCTTCAAGAGAAATAACCTTTAGGAATGCCATTTTATCACCCACAAAAAAGAGGGTGATTTGTTATAAATGGATTGCGTAAGCAGGGATGTTTAACCAATAAAAGGACACAAGTGTGTTTCTATAAGTTTAAAGAATATGCCGTTTTCCACACTGAAACTTTGAGATGAGGGCTTTTGGATGAGAAAAGAGAGTTAAAAAGCTGTTCTCGTACATGGCTGACGGTGTTTAGAGTGCAGTTCTTGGGCCGAGGATAGAAAAAGAAACATCCGCTTTCACTAAATATACGGAGAATCGGGAGTTACATAAACGTCGCCAGCTGACAGGGGGTTCTCCTGTAAGGTGATTGAAAGCATGAAAAATCCCCTGAAGATGGAAGAAAACACCAAATTCTGTATGATTGCCTCGGCCCTCGTCTTCCGACAAGTTTCAGGTTTATGGTGTTGTGAGCTTACGGATCAAAGCAACTGAGCGGACGGATAAATTTTTAAGCACAAAGACCTACTCTAAAGTATGATACTTAGGAGTAGGTTTATTGACAGAGAGGCTGAGCTGAACTTCCTGAGGGAAAGATACAAATCCGGGAAGCCAGAACTCATAGTGCTCTACGGCAGGAGGAGGGTAGGAAAGACCTTCCTGCTGAGAAAGTTCCTCTCGGAGGTCGGCGGGCTCTACCTCCTCGCCGAGGAGAGCGAGACAATCCTTGAGGACTTCTCCGAAAGGCTGGCGGAATATTTCAACGACCCTTTCCTGAGGGAGAATCCTCCCGCTAACTGGAGGGCTTTCTTCACGTATTTAGCCGGGAAAAGCAACGACCGGCTCGTCGTCGTGATTGACGAGGTTCAGTACATAGCGAGAGCCCAGAAGGAGTTCCTCAGCGTCCTCCAGAAGTACTGGGATCTGTACCTCTCGGGCACGAAGATAATGCTCATCCTCTGCGGTTCTCTCGTCTCGTTCATGGAGGGCGTTCTCTCCTCAAAGTCCCCAATCTACGGCAGGAGAACCGGAGCGTGGAAGGTCGAGGAGATGAGCTTCTTCGACACTCTCGGGTTTTACCTGATGCCTGTTGAGGAGGCCGTCAGGGTCTACTCCATCTTCGGCGGCGTCCCTCAGTACTGGGCCGACTACAGCCCTAAAAGGAATTTCTGGGACAACCTCCGTGCCCTGCTTCTCTCAAAAGGTGCCAAGTACTACGACGAGCCCAAATATCTCCTGAAGGAGGAGCTACGCGACGTTTCCCGCTACTTCTCGATTCTGCGCGCAATAGCCCTCGGCTACACCCGCTTCGGCCAGATTGCAGACAGAGCGCGGATAGAGACCAAGTCCCTCGGAAAATACCTGAACGTTCTCGAGGAGATGGGCTACATAGCAGAGGAGAAGCCCATCGTTGGGAGGGCGAGAACCCACTACCGCATAAAGGACAACCTCTTTCACTTCTGGTTCCGCTTCGTGTATCCGCGGAGGAACGAGCTGGAGATGGGTTTCGACGTTGTGGGAGACATGAAGGAGGAGTTCAACGCCTACGTGGGGGAGGCGTTTGAAGAGATCGCAAAGCAG